>JAFGIB010000094.1 GCA_016929805.1 Deltaproteobacteria bacterium
AGCAAGTACCATCCTCGCCGGCCCTTCGGGCGCGCTCGGTTTTACGGGCGAATTGGCCGCCGACTTGTTTGACCCCTGAACGCTTACAAACGAACAACAGGTGAGGAGCATGAACAATTTTACCTATCACAACCCCGTAAGGATTGAATTCGGCCGTGGCACCATCGCTCGGCTCGGCAAGCTAATCGCTCGCGACAGGAAAGTCGTACTGATCTACGGCAAAGGCTCGATCAAGAGCAATAATGTTTATCAACAGGTAACTCGGGCGCTGGAAAAGCACGCGGTGACGGAGTTTTCCGGGGTCGAGTCGAACCCCGAGTACGAAACCTGTTTAAGAGCGGTGGCGGAGATTAAAAAGTGTAAAGGCGACTTCTTGCTAGCAGTCGGCGGCGGATCGGTACTGGACGCTACCAAGTTCATCGCGGCTGCCGCGCACTTCACAGGCGCACAGCCCTGGGATCTCATGGAACATAAAGCCAGAATCGGGTCCGCCATGCAATTGGGATGTGTGATCACCGTTCCCGCGACGGGGTCGGAAATGAACAGCAGTTTCGTGATCTCGCGTAGGTCGACGGGACAGAAATTACCTTTGAGTTCTACTCGCGTTTATCCGCAATTCTCAATCCTCGATCCGGAAACCACCTTTACCCTGTCCGAGGCTCAGCTAAGCAACGGCATTGTCGATGCGATGGTGCACGTTCTCGAGCAATACGTGAGCAAGGAGTCCAAAGCCGCGCTTCAGGACCGGCAGGCGGAGGCGGTCTTGTTGACCTTGATCGAACGCGCGTCGGCGATCCTCGCGAACCCGCCCGATTACGACGCCAGGGCGGATTTTATGTGGTGCTCGACCAACGCGTTGAACGGACTGATTAGCTGCGGCGTATCCGAGGATTGGTCGACGCACATGATCGGCCACGAGCTCACGGCTTTACACGGAATGGACCACGGCCGAACGCTCGCGGTGGTGCTGCCCGCTTTGTGGAAGCATCAGATCAAAGTCAAGACCCCCCGGTTGGCCCACTACGCCAAGCGTGTATGGGGCTTGGACGGAGAAGGCCGTTCCGAGGAAGAGTTGGCCCGAATGGCGATTGAGAAAACCGAGGCGTTCTTTGAGCGGATCGGCGTAGCCACTAGGCTCAGCCGATACAATATTACGGCCGGACAGTGCCAATCAATAGCGGACCGTATCGATATGCTCGGTTTTAAGCTCGGCGAATACGGCGCCATCGGAGGACCCGAGGTCAAAGCCATCTTGAAATTGGCCGAATAGTCGCTTTAGCTACTTCCGATAATGGTCACGCTTACGCGCCGCGCGTGAGCGTGATAACGATGCTCCCATAGGTAGATGCCTTGCCACGTGCCCAGTACCAAGCGGCCTTTGCCCACCGGAACGCCGATCGAGGTCTGAGTCAGCACGCTGCGGATGTGTGACGCCATGTCATCCGCGCCCTCGGACGCGTGCGTATATGCTCTGTCCCCATCCGCGACCAAACGACTGATATAGGTTTCCAGGTCTCGCCGCACCGAAGGGTCGGCGTTTTCGCAGATGATAAGCGATGCGCTGGTATGCTGGATAAATACGGTGCACAAGCCGTCGACGACGCCCGATTCGGAGACCACGGATTGGATTCGATCGGTGATTTCGAGGGTTCCCCGGCCCGACGTGTTGATTTTGATCAATTTACTATAATGCATGATCGATGTGTCTGAATTGATGAGCTATTAAATCTATCTAAAATCACGCTCGCGCGGTCGTGACGCGCGGGGCTTGCATCTTTCTATTCTAACGTAAGAAGGTAAAATACGTCGAGCGGAAAGGCGAAAACGAGCGCTGTTACAAACGCCGAAAAAGCGAAAAACAGCATCCACTTCACCTCCGTCGCATTCAACCCGGTACGTATAATTTGGGCTTGAACGCCCGCCGATAGCAGCGTAGACAGCACTCACGCGCCTCGCGTCTACGAGCTACAATCAATGCAATCGAGGAGAGTTGAATGAAAACAGATAATTCCGCGCCCGGCGATCTCCGGAAAGACGGAATACTAATGAGTCTTGTAAAAGGCTACTTGATCGGAATCGCAAACATTATACCCGGGGTGTCAGGCGGCACCTTTGCGCTGATACTGGGCGTCTTCGACCGCCTGATCGGCGCGATCAACGCCCTGGGCCTGGAGACTATAAAGACGTTTGCTCGACTGGTCTTCTCTGGCTTTCGCAGACAGGCTCGACAAGACCTTATCGCCGAATGGAAACGGCTCGACGCGAGCTTCCTTGCGGTATTGTGCGCCGGCGCCGTAATCGCGATTCTCTCCTCGTCGTTTCTCATCGACTACCTTCTAAAGGAACATTACTCGCCCACCTTAGCCTTTTTCGTCGGGCTGATTCTCCCTTCGATCGCCATCCCCTGGGGCATGATGGAGAAAAAAGGCGCGGTCGTCTTATGGGCGATTCCGGGAATCGCGCTCACCGTAGGCGTCTCTCTGGTGATGCCGGATTCGGCGGCGGGACTGGACAATCCGCTGATGGCGTTTGCTACCGGAGCGATCGCAATCAGCGCCATGATCCTGCCCGGCATCAGCGGCTCATACGTCATGCTGGTCATGGGACAATACCAAAACGTGCTCGCGAAAATCACCGGGCTTCAGCTCGGCCTGGCTCGGGGCGGCATTGATGTCGGAGCGATCTTATGGCTCAGCTCCATGGCCCTGGGCATGGGAATCGGCGTGATTCTCTTTGCCCGGCTTCTGCATTATCTACTATCCCGTTTTCAGTCCGCGACCATGGCGTTTCTGATAGGTCTACTGGTCGGCAGCCTTTGGGTGCTGTGGCCATTCAAGGATATCGAAGCGGGCGCGGAGGTAGCCGATCGCAGCGGTGAAGTAAAAAAGGAAATCAAGATCGCCACGGCCCCGAATAGACTTCCCGAAAACGCGCGAGAAGGCTTGGTCGCCAGCGGCGCCTTGATCGGCGGTCTGGTTGGATCCGCCGGCTTGCTGCTGATCGGTCGGCGAAAAGAGTCGAGATAACTATCAACTCTAACAGGCCGATGCTATTCAAATGTTCACCACAACATCGCGAAAAATCTTTAGAGCGAGTCGCTTTACTCGCTTGCTCCGGCAAGATGCACTATCCTTATCGTCAAAAAACTAAAGGAGACCGATATGGACAAACGTAAGCAGAGTCTCTATTTCCCGGAAGATATGTTAAACGACCTAAAAAAAGAAGCGGAACGGGTCGATCGCTCTCTGTCTTGGGTTGTCCAACGTTGTATCAAAGCCGCGATGAAAGAGATAAAGAGTATGCCGAGCTCGACGCTACCGGAACCGAGCTCCCCGCCGCAGCAAGAGAAGTAGGCCGCGCAACGCCAGGCAAGCAAAAGCGGCGAGCCGAGAGACAACACGCTGAGACAACACGCTCTGACCATGCGCGGTATTCGCTTCGTCTCGTTATCAATACTCTTTTTATTCTGTATGGGATTCGAGTGGCCCGAGCGCTTGTCTCGCCTTAAGAGCGAGATGCGTTATGCCGACGCCGCTCGACGCCGAGAAATCATACGCTTGTTTGCCGAGTATCCGTCTGCAGAGGTCGGCGACGCGCTACTCAACGCTTTGGAGGACGACGACCCGCGCGTGCGACTCGAGGCGGCCCGATGCGCGGCAAAGGTTCAGTTGCGCAAGGCCGCGCCGGTGTTACTCGAGTGGTTGAGGCAGCCGCAGATCGAAACGCGAGCACAAGCGGTGAGAACACTCGGCGAGCTGGCTGATACGAGCACACTGCCGGTTTTTGTCGCTCTATTAAACGACGACCAAAACGAGGTCAGACGAGCGGCGGCGTCCGCGCTCGGTCGCCTCGTCGCGCCCGAACTTCTCGAGCCGTTGCTCGGACGGCTCGACGATCCCGACACGACGGTTCGCGCGCGAGTCGTTCGGGCATTGGGTCAGCTCGGCGATCCGAGGGCGGTTGAGCCGATTTTGTCGCGCTTTGACCGAGAGGCGGTCGAAGTGAGAATTGAAGCGCTCAGCGCCTTGGGTAAACTCGGCGATAAGCGCGCGTTGAACAGCTTGCTCGAAGCGTTGAGCCACGGCTCGGATGAGGAACGGTTTATGGCGGCCGCCGCCATCGGCGAGCTGGGCGGCGACGCTGCCGTCGATGCCCTCAGCGATAGCCTCTCAAATAGCGACCCGCGTACGGCTAAGGCCATCATCGCCGCGTTGGGAATGGTCAAGCATCAGCGGGTAGATAAGACAATCGTCGATAAGCTCGCCGATCCCGAGCTCGGTTGGACCGCCGGCGAACTATTGATCGCGCGCGCTCGGCGTAACGTGATGGATAAGAATGGCGAGACCGAGGAGTTGATCAGAGCGCTGGCGGACGGGATTGACAACCTTCAAAGCCCTGACGGCTTTGCCATGATGACGCGCACGCTGTCAGCCATCTCCCGCTTCGTTTCCATCGAGCCTATCGCGCCCGCTCTCATCAGAAAGCTTGAGCAAACCGGGGACGAGTTCGCTGAGTATCTTCTTCCGATGCTGGGCGCGTCCGGCGCAAAAGAAGCGCTCGAGCCGCTACTTCAACGGGTCGAAGGGGCCGAGCCAAGTGGATTAGACGGGCTGATTTCCGCTTTATCGGCATACTTCGAGAGAGCTTCCGCGGAACGGAGAATGGTCGAGCCGCTGCTCGCTTTACTCGAAATAGCCGATGACAGACAACGCTCGGAGCTGCTTGAGCTCGTCGGAAAGATCGGAGCCGTCGAGACACTTCCTAGGCTGCGACAACTCGCCATCGGAGAAAAGCCCGCGGTTCAAATCGCCGCGGTTAAGGCGCTGGGCGCGATCGGGGATCCGGCCTGCGTTTCGGACCTACTGGCACTTGTAAAAAGCAACGATAAGTCGGTACGCGCTCAGGCGGCGCGCGCGCTCGGCCGGGTAGCCGACGCGCGGGCGGTAGAAGCTCTCATCGGCCGGCTCGGACAAGGGCATCGCGCGCCGCACGGCGAACTGATGGCCGCTCTGGCAAACTCCTTGTCGCGCCTTGGTCGAACGGACGAGTTAACCGAAACCACGGCACAACGAGCGCTCGAGCTACTGTCGCGCGTGGCCGCCGATCAGAACCCGAGGCGTTCGGCTCACGCGCTGGACGCGCTCGCGCTCTGGGGCGATCCGCGCGCCGCGAAAACCGTGGGAATGCTGTTGCGCAACCCGTCGGTTTTTCGAAGGGTGGAGGCGCTGTCGGCGCTGGCGAGTTTTCACACGAGCGAAGTCAAAAACGTCTTGAGACAACTTATTCGAAGCTCAAAAGGTCCGATTCTGGTCGCGGCGACGGTCTCTCTCGGAGAGCAGGCGGAGGCCCGCGATACGGACCGATTTATAGAACTATCAAAACGCGCGTATTGGCCGGCGCGCGCGGCCGCACTTTATGCCCTCGCCCGGAGTCTGCGCCGTTCGCCGCTTCAAAAAGGATCGATCCAGCGAAAGCTCTGTTCCATCGACAGTTTGACCGACCCCTATGAAAGAGCGAATTTTGCCGCGGCGATGGCCGCCATCGGCGCCCCGCCCTGTCCCGACAATGGGCCGAATCCCTTGGCATGGTTGGGTCGCGGCCAATCTCAAGTGGTACGTGCCTCGGCCGCGCGCTGGGCGTATGCAGCGGCTGAAGCCGGAAGGCTGCCCAACGACGAGGTCGGTCGAGCGCTATGGGAGTGTAGCCAAAGCGAGCCCGATCCGGTATTAGCTCAAGCCTGTCGCTTCCCTCGGCTGCCCGAGTTGGACGGCGAAATCGAAATTACGGCTTATTCCCTGGACCGCGTTCGGATCCTCAGAAACAAGCTGGTCGCCGTGCGCCTAGCCGATGCCACGGTTTATATCGGCTATACCGATGCCAACGGCCACCTGAGAATCCGCAACGCTCCGCGAGGCGATTTTCAGTTAGAGCGTGTTTAATAGGGTCCAACCGGTATTTCGGAGCGCGACGGTCCGAGATGCAAGGAGCCGCGACGAAAGACTAGCAGCGCTATTTCGAGGAGCGAGCGACGCCGCAGATTGGGCCGTCCCGCCCGAAAGACGAGCGGAAGAACTTATTAAACACGCCCATAAAGGATCCCGGCTCTACCATAACCCCCATTGTCCGCCAATCAGCACGTGAGCCGCGATCAGCGCGTTGGTGACCGCGTGGGCGACCACGGCGTCCGCGGTGCGTCCTCTGTGATATTGCGCATAGGCGTAGGCCAACCCGGCCAACGTGCCCGCGACCACCTGCTGATGAAGCAATCCGAACGCGAGGGACGAAAGCAAAAAGGCAAGCCACGAAAAACGTTTCTTGGGCACCTGGTCGAATTCTTTTGAGATCAGTCTGCGCAATAGATAGGACCGAAACGCGAGCTCCTCGACGACGGGTACGGTGAGAGCTGCTCCGATTACGCGAAAGACGATCCATAGGACCGCGGCCCAGGCGGGCAGGGCGAACAACTCCCGGCTTAACCCGCGGGAATCGCCGCCGTCGACGAGCGAGATCCAGATCGCGAACACCACGATGCCGACGGCCGGCCCGGTCCACGACCACGACCAAGTGAAGGGGCGATAGTATTCGCGATAAAACCAAAGCGCGACGGCCGCGGCGAGAACCTTTATCGGGTATAAGAGTTCAAAGCCGGAGGTGACAAACAACCCGGTCACCAACGACGCGGCGATGACCGCCAATAAAGGCACCAAAAGCGCCGCGGTGGGGTTGTACGCCCTCGCCTCGCCTTGAACCTCCGGCTCTTGATCCGCTGTTTGTTTCGAAAAGAGGGTTGATTTTCGAATCAGCACCATCGTCGCCAGGGCCACGGCGCAAAAGAAAACCCAGCCGGCCTTGGAGTGAAAGCCGCCCAAGGCAACGGCCGGCGAGATCCAGCGACCGATGGCGATCAAAAGCGCGATTCGAAAGATGTTCAGCACCCAAACGAAAAACGCGGCGGCCGGTAAGAGCAATAAAACATTGGGAAAACGCAGCTCTCGCCTAAACACGAACAGGTATAGAGCGAGCAACGCCGTTATCAGCCCGATACCCTCAAACCCCGAGCAGATGGGAGCGATGGAGACGAAAAAGGGGGCGATCCCCACGATCGAATCGCCGGGGTCAAGATAGACGTCGGGAGAAAAACTTCGTAGGACAACCCCGACCAGCTCGATGGTGGCTCGACCCAGGTAATCCCAGAGATAGGTGCTGCTGATACCGGCGAGCCAAGCCAACACGCCCGCAATAGCGCCTACGACCAGCGAACTCGAAATCGCGCGCAACAATGGCGCCAGAGCCCGGACCGGAAGCACGACGGGGATAGCCGTTAAAAACACGCAAAGCGCGGTCGCCAACCATCCGATTACCCACGAAATCGGGGGTGATTTGTCGCTTTCGACAACGCGATAGAACTCGCGGGTCAACGCTAGAAAACCGACGTATAATAGTAATTGTAAAAGCAACCAAAGCCAGGTACGCCGGGGCGCCGCGAACCGATGCGAGATGGCTTTTAGCTCAAGCTTGAGCTTCGAACCTTGGAAAACCGCCGTGGCCGCCGCGGCCAACACGATAACCGGCGCGACATATCCCAGGTTGCCCAAGATAAAACCAAGCCCTCGAATTTCGATCAGCGCTCGGGCGTCGAACAGAAAGCTGACGACGAGATATTCGGCGAGCAAGAGACCGCAGATCAATAACAGGCGGTAGGCGGGCCCGAGGACGACTCTGTCTTTGTTGAGTCTTTCTCCTCGAGAGTTAATCGATCCAGTAACCTCGGAATCCTTCGGGCTTTCCATCTCGATATCCGTGTCGACCGATCAAAGAGACCGCTCACTGGGCTTCGATCGCGAGAGCGAGGGTCGCCGCGGCGAGCGTAAACGTAATAATGGGTCCGATGGCCGCCATCACCTCGGAGAAGTCCTCAAGCGGATGGTCGGTCACGTAGACCACGTCGCCCGGATGTAGAGCCACGTCGTGGCTCTCGCCGTTGACGATGTCTTTCAAGTCGGTCTGGTAAATCCGAGGCGCCGTGAGCGGACCGCGCAGCACGCGAATGTCGGTCCGATCACCGCCGGGAACAACGCCTCCGGCCAGGCTAAGGGCCTCGGTCAGGCGCAGACCGTTGCGGTAGGGGAACACCGTACCGCCGCTGCCCGTCATCCCAAGCACGCTGATCGTCCCCCCGCGCGAGGGCGGAATATAGACATGGTCGCCGGGATGGATGAATACATTGTGAAGCGGGTCGCCCGATAGCGCTTTGCTGATGCTTATGGGAACGCGTTTATTTTTGCGTATCAGCACTCCGCTTCGTATATCCGCAACCATGACCGGTTCTCCTCCGACCTCCGCCATCGTGGGCCCGCCCGCGGCGGCGATGACATCGGCGACGCGGGCTCCCGGAACGACCGGAATGCGTCCTTGCGTCGTCACCGCGCCGACCACGGTGACGCGTTGCCCAGCCGGATCGGTGAGCTGAAGATTAACGTGAACCGCTTTGTCGAAGGGCCTCAGCGCCTTTTGAATCTTTGCCTCCGCAGCCGAAATCCCCAGACCGGCGACATCGACGTCGCCCGCCAATGCGACGTGTATCTTTCCCGTGGCATCAACCACGATTCCATCGCGAACCTCGGTGGTCGTCGATACGGTTTCAATCCGTAATACGTCGCCCGGATAGAGCACCAATGGAACCGGCTCGTCATTAGGCAAGCCCGGGAAATCGAGCTCTCGAGCCTCGACAAAACTCGGGTCATCTTTTGGATACGGAGGCGTTTGAGGAAAGCTCGCGCAAGCGTAAAGAAAGGCGACACCCGTGGTCAAAGCGATGAGCTGTCTGAGCATTGGTTTTTCCTTATTGAGGGTTAGTGTTCAACTATTTTCAAAGCCCCTTTTTGCCGCGGTACCGGAGAATTTTTGCTATCTTGTACGAATACGCGCTTTCAGTCTAGTGATTTGGCCCGCTGTTGTAATATTGGGTTGACCAAAAGGCGACAGCATACCATTTGATTGCTCTGTCATGCGACTTATCGAACGGCTTCAATCCCTTCCTCGGTTATTCCGCGAGCGACCCCGCCGCGTTTCGGCCTCGGCGGGTCTCGCGTACATTGAATTTCAGGAAATCGGCAGCGCTCAAATAAATGAGTTCAGCCAGCGCGTTCAGCAGCGTTTTTCTAATACCGCCGGGGTAAAATGGGCCGAGGTCAATGCTTATCTCCGCCGGGTCGTCGTGGCGTATGAAGAGACATCGACGTCGCTCGAGCAACTTACGGCCGCGGTAAAGGAAGCCGAACGTCTGCCCATATCGCGCGGCGGCGTTTCACTAGATAGCGAGCGTGAACTGCCGGATGACGACGATCTCGAATTTCAGCGCGTTGTAGAGCTGTTGGCCGAAATCGCGGGGTTCTGGCTCGGTTTAGGGTTAAAGGTCGTGCCCTTCAATCCAACTACGCTCGGTATCAACGCGGTCGCTATTCTCGCGCTAATCCAAAGCACCCCGAGGCTGCGAAGACGTCTTGACGAACGCTACGGGCGGGACCGAACCGACCTTGTTATCAACCTCGCCATTTCGGTGGGACAAGCGATGTCCGAGCGTCCCATGTCTTCGGCGGTCGGTATTATTCATAAAACAGAGGTGCTTAGAGAGCTCAGAACGCGAAGGCGCGTGTGGCGCGAAAGAAGCCACCGTTTGTACGACCGGCCCGCGGGAACTCTGGTGGATGACACGGCCTCGGAGCCGAGACCGTGCGCGTTGCCGGATGGACCGATCGAAAGGTATTCGGATCGCACGGTATGGTTGGCTTTGAGTAGTTTTGGTTTGAGCTTCCTGGCCACACGAAGCCTTAGCAGCGCCACGGCCGCGCTACTGGGCGCTTTACCTCGACCGGCGAAGCTCGGCCGCGAGCTTTTCGCCACCGAGCTCAGTCGCATGTTGAGTAAACGCGGTTGCCTGGTTCTTTCGCCCGCGGCACTGCGAAGGCTGGATCGCGTCGATTGCGTGGTCCTGCAGGGAAGCCTGATACCGTCGGAAAGATACTCTCTCGGACAAACGGTGGTGCGCGCGAACTCGGACCGCGAGGAGATGCGAAATCAAGCGAGAATGCTCTTTAATCCTGAAGCACCGCTTGACGTACAGCGAAAAGGCAACTGGCGGCTCGGGCCGGCAGCGCTGCTCAAAGCCTCGGGAGGCGAGGAGATAGAAAGGCTCGCGACTGAGCTAGGCGCCAAGGGCGAGTTGGTTCTAGCGCTCGCCAACGGCGATGAGATCACCGCGATTCAACAGATCGACATCAATCCCCCTACCGGTATCGAAGAGATAATCCGTACGGCTGACGAGAGCGGGCTGCGCGTCGTTGTCGCGTCGAGCGACGCATCGATCGGCGAGCGGATGGGCATTTACGATACGATTCCGCACGGGCTTGAAGCGTGTAGCGCCGTGCGCAAGCTGCAGGAACAGGGCAATACGGTATGCTTCATCGGCCAGGCGGACTCGCTCGGTTTGCCGGCGGCCGACGTCGCTGTTGGTTTGACAAGAACGGACCAGCCGCCGCCCTGGGGCGCTCATATCGTTTGCAAAGAGAGTTTGAGCGATGTGCGCGTCCTGATGCGAGCTTGCGCCGAGGCTCGCTTGGTATCGCGGCAAAGCGTGCAGCTTGCCATGGGCGCGGCCATCGTCAGCACGCTGGTCTCGGGCGGCGGAATTTTACGCAGCCCTTCCAGGCGTGTGATGTTCGTGGTCAACGCGGCGAATCTATTGGCGATCTTCAACGGGGTACGGCGCGCCTTTATTCTCGGCCGCGAGGAGTGGCCTCAAGCGCGCGATCCCATCCCTTGGCACGCGCTCGAAGGCGAAGGCGTGCTCAAACGTCTGAATAGCTCGCGCTACGGCCTAACCAATCTCGCCGCTCAAAAACGCGTCTCCTTAATCCGCCCCTCTTCGAGCGCGCTCAGCGAATTCGCTCGCGCTGTCTATGCCGAAATGGATAACCCGCTGACGCCTTTGCTGGTCGCGGGAGCCGGCCTCTCGGCCTTGGTCGGGTCGATCGCGGATGCGGTCATGGTCGGAGGCGCGTTCGGTATCACCGCCACCGTCGGAGGCGTACAGCGGTTTCGCACCGAAGGCGCGATTCGGCAATTGCTTCAAACCGCTCAACAGCCGGTGAGAGCCTACCGCGACGGCGTGCTGCGAGAGCTGCGACCGAAAGATGGCCCGCTGGTACCTGGCGACATTATCGCGTTGAACGCGGGCGACGAAATACCCGCGGATTGCCGGATTCTGGAGTCACACGGTTTGGAGGTGGACGCCTCCTCGCTGACCGGAGAATCGCTTCCAATAAAGAAAAAAGCGGCGCCTTCGTTTAACGAAGCCCTTACGGATCGAAGCTGTATGCTCTACGCCGGAACTGCGATCGCGGCGGGAGATGCGACCGCAGTGGTCGTGGCGGTGGGCGCGCAGACTGAAGCGCATCGCGTGGTTTATCCGAAAAACCCGGTCAATCCAACCGGAGGAGTCGAAACCAGGCTGCGAGCGTTAATGCATCTGACCGGTCCGGTCGCGATCGCGGCGGGATTCGGTTTGATGAGCGCTGGATTGCTGCGGGGCCGAAAACTCGAGGAGCTGGTCGACACGGGAGTCAGCCTGGCGGTCGCCGCGGTTCCCGAAGGGTTGCCGATTCTCGCTACCGCGGCGCAACTGTCCGCGGCTCGGAGGCTTTCGAGACACGGCGCCATGGTCCGCAATCCGCGATGCGTGGAGGCTTTAGGTCGCCTCGATATCATCTGTTTAGATAAGACCGGAACCGTGACTGAAGGACGACTCGAGTTGCAGGCGATATCGGATGGCGTATCCGAATTTGCGTTAGAAGAGATCCCGACCTCCGTCGTTCGAGTATTAGAGGTCGCATTGCGTGCTACCGGTCGCAACCGACTATCGGAGAATAGAGCCGACCCTATCGACCGAGCGCTCGAACGAGGCGCTATAGCAGCGGGTGTAAATACCCAGGAGATCGGCTCCGAGCAACGCCTCTCGGAGCTTCCCTTTGAGGCGGCGCGAGGTTTTCATTCCACCTTTTCTCAAGCGCGATTCGGCAAAGTGCTGAGCATCAAGGGGGCGCCCGAGCTGATCCTCGAACGTTGCTCGCATTGGCGTCCAAACGCTCGAACCGAGCTCATCGACGAGGCGGCGCGAAATCGACTGCGCTCCGAGGCCGACAGGCTTGCTCGCATCGGTCTTCGAGTGATCGCCGTGGCCGAACGTAAGCTCGAGCCGGATGAAGAGAAACCGGCGATAGATAAATTCGCCCAGTACACGTTGTTGGGGCTTCTTCTTTTTCGCGATCGTATCCGACCAAGCGCGAAAGCCTCGCTCGACGAGCTACATCGGGCCGGCATACGCATCATCATGCTCACGGGAGATCATCCGAGAACCGCGGCGACGATCGCGAACGAGCTCGGTCTGGTAAGCGCCGGAGCGCTCATCACCGGGGGAGAGCTGGCGACCATGAGCGACGAGGCGCTGGCTTTCAGATTACCGACAACCTCGGTTTTCGCCCGCGTGACTCCTTCGCAAAAGGTGCGGATAGTGCGCGCGCTACAGCGCGCGGGGCACGTGGTAGCGATGGCTGGCGACGGGGCGAACGACGCTCCGCCGATTCGAGCGGCGGATGTCGGTCTCGCCATCGGCGAGCACAGCACCCCGGCCGCGCGTGCAGCCGCGGATATCGTGCTTTCGGACGCGCGCATTGAAAACGTGCTTGAAGCGATCATCGAAGGGCGCGCGATGTGGGTCTCGGTCAGAAACGCGGTTTCGATTTTGGTGGGGGGAAATTTGGGTGAGATAGGATTTTCCCTCGGCGCGGGCCTCTTTTCGGGACGACCGCCCCTTAGCCCGCGACAACTTTTACTGGTCAATTTCCTAACCGACATCGCGCCTGCTATCGCGATAGCGGTAAGACCACCGCTAAATACCGATGCGGCCTCTCTCGTTCACGAGGGACCGGAAGCGTCGCTGGGTAAACCCCTTAATCGGGAGATCGCGTTGCGCGCGGCGATCACCGCCCTCGGAGCGGGCGGCGGTTGGTTTGTCGGTCGCGTGACGGGCACCAGATCGCGCGCGAGCACGATAGGTCTCGTTTCCCTTGTGTGTACGCAGCTCGGGCAGACATTGACGTCCGGGGGGCTGAGCGCACCGGTCTTGCTGACGAGCGTCGGCTCCACGGCGGCTCTTTTTTCCATCATCCAAACGCCCGGCCTTAGCCATCTCTTCGGATGTCGGCCCCTAGGCCCTCTAGCATGGACCACGGCCTTCGGCTCCTCGGCGGCGGCGACCGCGGCTTCGGTGCTCGTGCCGAACATCGCCGAATGGGTCGCCCTGCGCATACGCGAGCTCAGCGTTGATCTCGGGGTTCCACCGGAAGTACTGCAACGCGGAATAGAGGTCTGGCGGCGTTTAGAAGCGATCGATAGTCGGCAACGGCTGCGATATAGACTACCTTCTCGTTTCGGCCAGCAGCAAATGAGCGACATCTAGCGATTTGTCGCTAAGGGCTCGCGCATGAATAACTTCGCATTTTTGCGCGAGCCCTGGCTCGCAGCCGGCTGAACTTTAACGTTGCAAAAAACGTCGAGCGGAAACGCGAAAAAAGCGATGAAATAAGAGTGCGCGGAACTTTTTTTGGGCCGCAGCTTAGTGCACCCTAAGTGAGGTCCAAAAAAAGTGAGCACGCTCTTAGTTCGCGCTGTTTTTCGCGAGCGAAGCGCTTTACGCCGACGGACTTTTTGCAACGTTAATGTGCACGTTGAACCGAACGCGGTGTAACTTGTGAATCCAGCCATCATACCGATTCGCGCTCTGAGATAAAAGTAGCGATATGATTGCCCATATCCCGTAGCCCAATACACCACGGCGCGGCTTGTCGTCTGATGGTTCCGAGCGCATATTTCCCTACGTGAACGAAAGCAAACGGCTACAACGGCTGCTGCGTCGTCAAGTCGGTCGATGTATCGCGGACTTCGAATTGATCAGCCAGGGCGATCGCATAATGGTATGCTCCAGCGGCGGAAAGGACAGTTACGTATTATTCGATATTTTGGAGAGCTTGAGGCGCCGGGCGCCGATTCGCTTTTCGCTCATCGCCGTGCACCTTGACCACGGTTTTCCGGGACACGATCCAAGGCCGCTGATCGACTGGTTTGAAAAGAACGGATTTCGTTATCAAGTATTGCGTGAAGATATCTATCGCCTGCTATTGGAAAAAGTGCCCGCTGGCGAGACCTATTGTCCGCTCTGCTCCAGGCTGAGGCGCGGAATCCTCTATAACACCGCGGAACGTTTGGGATGCAACAAGCTGGCGCTGGGCCACAATCGAGACGATACGGTAGAAACCCTGCTGCTCAATTTGATTTTTACTGGATGCTTGAAAGCGATGCCGGCAAGACTGCTAAGCGACGACGGTCGAAATACGGTGATACGACCGCTTTTATACGCAAGCGAAGAGACCATCTCGGCATATGCCCGAGAAGCAGGATTTCCGCTTCTATCTTGTCGTCTATACGACAACGGTAAACGCAAAAGGCGTCAAGAGGTCAAAGAGCTGCTCGAGCGATTGCATCTGATAACGCCACACGCGACCGACAATATCCTAGCGGCGATGGCAAACGTGCGCCCGACGCATCTACTCGACCGTGATCTACGACGGAAGCTTAGAATAGAGCAACAAACGTAAGTGTTCAGGGGTCAAACAAGAGGGCGGCCGATTCGCCCGTAAACGCGAGTACGCCCGCAGCGCCGCCGAGACCTTGCTGGTCCTGATAAGCCGGCCCGGGGACGAAAGCTGTTTTAACGGGATGAATTGGCCGCTGTGGTAGCCAAATAGCAGTACCCCGTGGACGGTTACAAAAAGACGGAGAGCATCCGAGCCGTCCCTCTGTTTGTTCGAAAATAAATCGGCTTGGTTATGGCGTCAGAATCTTGGCGACGACCATCGGACCTATGTCAAAGTTGGCCGCTCCATTCATATCGCAGATTTTTTCGATATTCGCCGCGACGTCATCAGCCGTGACGTTGAAGCCGAGCTTAACGCCCTTTGTCTCGACGACCTCTACCTTCGCGAAGTAACCGCCTCCGGCCTCGAGGATCATCCCGCTGGGGGCGTCTTCGCTGCTAAGATAGAGCACCGCCGGGGTTACCAGTTCCGGCTTGAGCTTCTCTAGCATATCGGGCGTCATCATAGTTTCGGTCATGCGCGAAGCGCTGGTCGGCGCAATGGCATTGACGCGTATGTTCTTCTTTTTACCCTCGTGCTTCAAGGTCTTGACCAATCCGACCAAGCCCATCTTCGCCGACGCGTAGTTTGCCTGTCCGAAGTTTCCGTACAGACCGCTTGAAGAAGTGGTCATCACAATACGGCCGTATTGCTGTTCTTCCATCACCGTCCAAACGGCCTTGGTGACGTTCACAGCGCCCATCAAGTGAACGTCGACCACGATTTGGAAGTCTTCCCGCGAAGTTTTCTTGAAGGTCTTGTCTCGTAGGATTCCCGCGTTGTTGACCAAAACATCGACCCGTCCAAAGGCCTTCAAAGCGTCTTTGACGATGCTTTCGGCGCCCACGGGATCGGAAACAGAGGCGCCGTTCGCAATCGCCTCGCCGCCGGCGGCTTTAATCTCGGCGACGACTTTCATCGCGGCCTCACTCGATCCGCCCGTGCCGTCGAGAGCCGCGCCCAAATCATTGACCACGACTTTAGCGCCGAGTTTCGCGAACCCGAGCGCGTGTGCTCTGCCCAAACCAGCTCCAGCGCCGGTTATAATTGCTACTTTTCCTTTAAAATCAATCGCCATATGGTTCTCCCTTTGCTGGTTCGTCTCTCTTCCCCGATCCCCGCGATACAACGCCCAACGAAGCCGCTCGTTGCTGGAGCGCCCTGAACGCGAAATCGTCGTGGTCGGGACAAATGTTTCACAGAGACGAGTTCCTGTGAAACACGCTAGGAAGATTTCAATACACGCCTAGACCCTGTGGCGTCAAGCACACTAAGGAACCGCCACAAAATAAGTTGCCAGGTTGCGGCCGCGTGTGGTCTGGTGCGCTATCGACCACGAGAATGCGAGCAAATGCGAGCTGACCCGGGGTTACGATCAAGCTCGCGAAGGCCCTTGGTCTGTAGCTATAAAGAAATAAGCAAAAAACGCGTTGGTTATCTTTCTCGTTTCGTGATCTCTCCCATTTTAGGCCTCATAAAAAGCCTTTTTCGCCCCCTTTCGCACGAAGAAACTGGAGCAAACTTCCCTTTTTTCCCTCTTTGCGATAGTTTTTTCTCGTTGTAGAGGCGTATTCGGAGACAACCGTGACGCTTGCCCTAACTCGAATCCAAAATCTTTACGCCTGTGCCCTGCTGTTCGTTTCCGCGGCTGCGATGGGCAATCCGACAACGGCATTAGCTAGGAACCACAAGGTCGTGGTGCTCGATTTCGATGACCCGGACCGATCGGGGGTCCGCCAGGTTGTACTCGATTTACTCGCGGATCAGTCCGACGTGGATCTTTTGCTCACGGACGATGTCAAAATGATCGCAAAACAGTCTAGTTGGGATATCGATTCGCAGAGCGATCGAAATAAGCTAGCAAAAGAGTCCGGAATCGACGAGTGGGTTAGCGGTAGTGTTACTGAGAAATGGAAGGTTACCCTTCGGATTATCGGAAGGGATGGTAAAATTAAGGGCAAAGCCGAGTTCGGCGGGAAACGCAAGACGGACTTGCTGAAAGAGGTTTCGCAGAGGTTTTGGTTCGCTTTGGGATACCTCGTCAGTAAAAGCGCAAACGCGGAACGAAACGCGTGGCTGAAGGAACAGGCGAGACAGAAGGGGTTGGCCGCTCATCGCGAGCTGGCGCAGAAGAAAGCCGAGGCCCGTCAGAAAGAGTTGATGAGACAAAAGGAGCTGGCGCTGAAACGCGAGCAGCGAAGGCTGGATAAGCTCGACGCGGAGAGGCGCGTAGCGGTGCAAAAAGCGTCGGCGAGAAATGACGAGCTCGCGAGACAAAGGGATATTGCCCGTAGAAGAGAGCTCGCGAAAAAGCGAGAGATGGAAAGACAGATGGAGCTGGCGAGAAAAGAGCAGCTCGCCAAACAACAAGAGTATGAAAAGCAGCAGCGCTTATTGTTTCAGCAACAGGAGCTCGCGCGACGACAAGAGCTCGCGAGACAACAAGCATTGGCGCAGCAGCGGTCCATGGCCGCGCAACCGCCGCCGGTGGTACAACAGCCGGCGATTACGCCGAGCCCTTCCTACGGACAACAGGCCTCCGTTACCTACGGACAGGCCTTGGGACAAACGGCGCCGACCGCCGTGAGCCAATCCCAAGCGCAACGATCGCCGTCGATCGCGAGCTTGTACTACGGACTGCAGACTTCGGGAGGAACGGGCGCCGACTCCACGCAGCAACCTGCAACCGCGATCGGCCAAATGCCCGCCGGGCAGCCGGCGACGAGCACGACAACTGCGACTCCGGCGCAACAACCGCTTACGTCGTCGAGTCAATACGGCGTGCAGCTACAACCGGTAGCGCCTCCCTCCACTGCCTACGGACAACCCGCAACAACCGCGACCGCTCAACCACCGGGGCAACAATCCGCGACACCCGGGCAGTCTTATTACGGACAACCGGCGACAAGCACTACGACTCAAGCTGCAACTCAGCCGTCAACGCCTACAGCCCCTTACTACGGACAACCGGCGACAACCGCAACCGCTCCGTACGCGGTGTCGCAACCGGTGACTCGGCAAAAAAAGACGAAAACGAGCTGGCGTGAGAGAAATCTCTCCAAAAAGAAGGCGAGATCAGAGGCAGGGAGTTCCGAGGATGACGGTTGCTCCACGTTGGCGATCAAACCCGGTTCATCAAAAGCTTGGCTAGGCTGCGCGCTTATTTTATTTATGCTATTGATCAGACGGCAACAAAGGCGCAACAACGGCGCGGGAAATTGCCGGCTAAACGACCAGCCGAGCTTAACAATAAAAAGAGTGAACGGCATGACGCATAATCGAATTAACAGCGCGATGATACTATCCGTCTTATCAGTCATAAGTCTCCTAAGCGGGTGTGATTTCCTACGGCGATCAAAACCCGAGGCGGAAACGACTGAAAAGGACTCTACCGGTTCAATCCATATTCCAATTCCCATCGGGATTTCGGACGAGCTGCGAGAAGCCGGTAGGCCTGTATTTAGAGTCGAGTTGATCGACGATGGTACAGGGCGAATGGTGCCGGTGCCGTTTTTCTATGGATATCCTTTTTATGGAACCATCGAGGCCAAGGTGGGGATTTATCGTTTTCGCGAAGATGTCTGGACGGGGTATACCAGAGAGCAAAGCGTCGATAACGACGGTGTGACATATCTGACGGAAACCTTTCCCGAGGCGAATTGCACGTTTTACGGTATTCTGGAAACTAGCGAGAAATACATCCCGATGTATCTTGAATGCCTGCTTCCGCCGCCGAATAATCTCGGAGGTCGTAAGCGGCCGATAGTTGGAAATCTATTGACCGGCGCTACTGCGCAGGAGATTTTAGATGAGCCCTCGATTAAGCAAATCTTTCTCGGTGACTGGCACGCGGTGACGCCGGATTTTGAAAACAGCGATGGAACCGGCTATTTCAATACCGAGCACGGTCAGATAGGATTCGGTTTCAAAGAAGGCAAGTTGCATAAGCTGGTCTACATGTTTGACCCGCCGGTCAAGGTTTGGCGCTCTCCGGAAATCTGGGTGACCCACTAATCGGAAAGGTCACGAAAAAATTCGATTTACAAAGAACGTCGAAGTTATTCGCCATGAGCGCTTAGCGTGTCCAAAGCGTCCTGCAGCTTCTGCTCGATCAGTGACGGTTCGCATCCGTATACCAACGAAAGCTCCGTGACCAGCAGATTACGAGCTTGATTATATAGGCGGCTCTGGCAACGCGAGAGTTTCTTGCTATCGGTTATGCGATGTAAGTCGCGCAATACTTTGGCGATTTCGCAGAGCGAATTGCTGGCGAGCATATTTAGGTAAACCCGGCTTCGCCGGTTCCAGGGCTCTTCGGTCACGGCGATATTCGGGTCCTTTAATACTTCGAAAACCTCCGGCGCGTCCTCTACATCTATCGTGTTGCGCAATCCCGAGTTTGATAGGCTTTCGACCGGGACTAGGACCTTCATATCGCTATTGACGATTTTAAGGATATAAAATTCCCTTCTTGTCCCCGAGATTTCCCGCCATTCAAGCCCCGAGATCTGGGCGACCCCGTGTCCGGGGTAGACCGCTTTATCTCCGATTTTAAATTGCCCGGACATCTTGGTGCTTGCGACGCCCTTGCCGTGAATCAATCTCCGATCTGTATCTCGCTGCTCCGACCGGAGGGCTTCCATTATTTACTATTCTAGCACGAAAAGGGCCCCACGGCAAACCTATTGTTCCTTGCTTTTGTCAGTATAAACCAATAGTTGCATAATTAAAAGGTAGCTTCTCAAAAAGTAGTGGCGAAATAACCTGGGAACGCGCGCGTATAGGTTCGCTCTTGAGTAGTATTGATATAACAACTTGCC
>JAFGIB010000095.1 GCA_016929805.1 Deltaproteobacteria bacterium
GAAACGCGAAAAAAGCGATGAAATAAGGGTGCGCGGAACTTTTTTTGGGCCGCAGCTTAGTGCACCCTAAGTGAGGTCCAAAAAAAGGGAGCACACCCTTAGTTCGCGCTATTTTTCGCGAGCGAAGCGCTTTACGCCGACGGATTTTTTGCAACGTTAAGGAGAACTCAATCCGCAGATCGCTGCGGGCGGCGATGGCGAAGCGCTCGAACGAGCCACTGGAGCGTTGAAAGCTTTCCGAATCGAGGCTGGTAGTATTTCGCGCAACTGTCGCGTTTGCCCGATTTCGATCCGAGTTTCTTAATGCTCCGGAACCATTTCCGGAACCATTTCCGGCGATTTTTGTCTCCGGCGCGGGTGTGCGCCGGTATGACGTTCAACCTCGAGCGCCCAGAAGGTACCTGGATAGGTATTCACCATTTTTTCCGCTTCTCCCCTCGCTTCCGCAAATCGACCTTGAAGGGCTAAGGACTTGACGATACGCCCGGCTCGTTCGGCCGCAAATACGCTGTCAGGATAAAGGCGATTGCCTTCGCGAGCCAGCTCCAACGCGAGCGACGGATCTGATTCTTGTACCCGTCGCAGCTTTTCCATCAGCTTCTCTTCTGCCGTTTTAGCGCCGCCGGTCACGGATGGCTGCGAAGTCTCATATACCGCTGAATTCTTATTGGATGATGAGAGGTCTTCAGAACTGCTCTTTTCCGCTCGTTCACTCTTCGAGTTTTCGTTCGCTATCAAGCCTTGAGCTTTCGGCGTTTTTATTGGAGACGGCCTCTTTTCACTTACAGTACTGAAGCGGCCCCTTATCGCACTGTAAGTAATAATTGAAACGAATAGAAAGGTTATCAAAAGAATATGCGTTTTTGTTCTTTTGGACAACCCTTCACCCCTACTGGCATTCGATATCTGCCCCAGCAACCGTCTTTAGGTTTTGCATGGACTTTTGCATCGCGGGCCATCGACCATCTACCTGTGAAGGCCAACCCGGGGCGCTCGCTTGATCGATATTCGCGTACTGCCACGCCCAGGCGCCGCTATACCCCTTTTCGTAGAGAAGCGTGTACATATCGTCGGGCTTATAATCGCCACTATAAACTAAACCCAAAACCCAGAACTCACCGATGGTGATCGGTTTGTCTATATTCCAGAAAGACGCGTCGTGGGCGAATGGGCTCACCTCGCTGTTGTCGCGTCCCCAATTATCATAGTAATGCACCTGGTAGAAATCGAGCGTACCGTTCGCTCGGCCGCCTACCCGTACCAGCTCGGCGTCCGAGTAGTAGTTCTTGTATCCACCCACGTTCGCGTTCGAGATAAAGGTCCAAGCCGAATTGGTGACCAATACATCCGGATCAGCAGCGCGTATGGCATCCGCCATCCAGTTGACATTCTTTTGAATGACATCCATCTCCACCTTCTCATTGGTCCAACCCAAGGGCGTCATTCCTTCAGGCTCGTTGAATATCTCCCAGGCGTAAATGCCCTTATGCCCTTTGAGCGCGACGACTAAAGGGGTGAGGTAATTGTCGATGTATGCCTGCCGGGCCGAGTCGTCCGTCAGTAGTTTTCGGTTGTTCTGTCTAAGATTTGCATCGATATAATTTTGGAGCATGTCAAAGCTCCAGAGACTGACCACCAACATCACACCCGCGCTTTGTGCCGCATCGCAAATACGGCGCATGTCATCGATATGCTGTTGGGGAATCGCTTTCGCCAAGCCGGCGTTGTCGTATCCGGGTGTTACGCTGCCCGTTGTATGGAACCACCAGCGGACGACCGTCCCACCGACTGTTTTGATATTGTTGTACAGATCGTTGAATTTTCCCATATCCGGATTGGGTATATCCTGAGCAAAATTGAACCAAGCGACGTTCACTCCACTGGTGAATACGGGCCGACAATACCCTTGCTTCGTAGGTATCTCCCCGCTACCCCCTTGTCCTCCTGCTCCCCCGGTGCCTCGATCTATAGTGCAGGGGGTTCCTGAATTATACGGATCGGAATCCCTGACCACACAGCTTTGGGCAAACTCCCAACCCCAACCATCGATATGACCCTGCTCATCCGGATCCGAGGAAGATGAAGAACATATAGGCCAACAGGTGCCGTCGATCAGAACGCCGTCGCTCTCCCCGCCGCCCGTGGTTCCGCCTGACCCGGCCACTTCTCCTCCAAAGCCTCCACTGACAACAGCATCGCCGCCTCCAACTCCTCCGCTGGCAACAGCATCGCCGCCTCCCGTGGCGCTTCCCGCTACAGGAACACCCGTCTCATTTCCAGCCCCCGGTTCGCTTCCGGCTTGACCAACAGGCCCCGAATCCGCAATCTCCGAGCCAAATCCCCCCATACCCCCAGAAATATTTCCTGTTGGGACGCTGGTTGTGCCAGCATAGGGAACGAGCGTGTTACCGCCACTGTCTACACGGCCAAAAATATCGTTATCATCGGATTCAGCTTCACAGTTACAAATAGAAGCGGCGAGAGCAAGGATTACGAGAGCGTTATGTGACTTAATAATTAATCTCGTACGCATATGCTATGTTAGTGCTTGTCGACGACAATTCGGGTCAACTTATATCAAAATGGGTAAAAAGCGAGCGTGTACGTTCTCAAAAAGTGGTGGCTGGCAGATGAAGATACCTCTGACGAGCGAAACGCGCCCGCACCCATGCCCGTTTTCATGACCCTCTTTTTACGACCGGGATTACTTTACTTCCGGCTAGACTTTGATATGCGCTTTCAGCGCGTGTACGGCGTAGAACACCCGGTAGTGGTTGCACTGTTGGTTAAAATACCGATACTAAGACTTTATATAGATAACATAACCTGGGAAGATGTGGGCGAAGACGCGGCATCGGTTCGCAGCTACTTTCCGGGCGGTGCGATCATCATCACGAATAGTCGAGGATATAAAGCAGCCGACAAAATGTTTCAATTCAACGCTCCCTGCAAGGTTCGCATCGAACGGTTCGAAGGCAGTCAGATGGGTAAGCTTGTGCGTCAAAACGGGGACACCGACTTCGAGTTGTACATCGACCTAAATACGGTCTTTGTAACCGAAGTCATTTCCGCGGTCGTCCAGAGCGATAGCCCCGACTGCTTTGTCCGCTATCATGCGCTATCCTATCAGTTCACCGGTTCAGGAGATAAGTCCGAGCGTGTCTTCCGAGATATTCCCGCGGCGAACGTAACTGCATATTGATGCTGAATTAACCTTAACGTTGCAAAAAATCCGTCGGCGTAAAAACGGCTTCGCTCGCGAAAAATAGCGCGCCCTTAATTCATCGCTTTTTTCGCGTTTCCGCTCGACGTTTTTTGCAACGTTAGGGTCTATTTAGGCACGATAGATTCGCGTATAATGTGATGCGAGCGGTCATGAACGAACATGTGATAAAACCGGTTCTGATTGTAGACGATTCCCCCGCGATCGCTCAATTCGTGAGCAAAAGCATCATCACCGACACCGGTCATTCGACCAAGGTCGTATATTCCTATCAACAGGCATACCAACTCCTACATCAAGATAAGGTCGGTTTCTTGGCCGCGGTGGTCGATCTGACGCTGCCGGACGCGTTAAACGGAGAAGTCGCCGATCTGACCATTCAGGCCGGCATCCCCACGATTGTTCTCACCGGCCAATACAGCGATGAGGTGCGAAGCCGAATTTTATCAAAAGATATCGTGGACTACTTTCTAAAGATCCCCGGTAGTCTACAGCTAATACATGAAACAATATTGCGATTGGAAAGGAACCTATCTACCCGAGTGCTCGTCGCGGCTTCTTCGGCCATCCTTCGAAGCACCATACGACGTATGCTACACACCCATTGTTTTGACATCCTCGAAGCCAAAGAGATGGATGCGGCGCTGAAGATCCAGGAGAATAACAAAGAGCTGCGTCTTGCGATCATCGGAAATCCAGAAAACAGCACGGAAGGAATTGACCTGGTCAGCAAGCTTCGCGAACGCTGTTCTCCCGATGAGTTGGCCATCGTCGGCGTATCCAGCTCGGAGTCCTCGTCGATATCGGTTCGGTTTCTCAAATTCGGTGCTGACGATATTTTAAAGATACCTTTTGAAAAGGAGGAGTTCTTCTGTCGCATCTACCGCAGCATCAAGACCATCGAATCGATCGAAAAGATCAAGCGGGCGGCTTATACCGATACCTTGACCGGGCTGGCCAATCGGCTCTGCTTTTTCCGAGAAGCGGTTCAAGTGCTCGATCAGGCCCGGTCCGGCGGTTTATCGCTGGCTGTGGCCATGATCGACATCGACTTTTTTAAGCGAATCAATGACACCTACGGACACGCGGGAGGAGACTCGGCGCTGAAACGCTCCGCTATTCTCTTGCGCAACGTATTGAAGGACGCGGATGTGATCTCTCGATTCGGCGGGGAGGAATTCTGCGTGCTGATGTCCTGCCGTCAAACCGATGGCATTCAAGAGGTCTTCGAACAGCTGCGCAAGGCCTTTGAGGCGGAGATTATCCAATTTAATACACGCCATATCCGTTTTACCATCAGTATCGGTGTATGCGTGGCTGGTAATTGTTCCTTGGAGGAGATGATAAAAGGCGCCGACGAATCGCTATATCAAGCCAAAAACGCGGGAAGAAATCGGGTCGTCGTCAAATTGGAATAAAGCGGCTGATTAAAACAAACCTTCAAGTTGCTTAGGGCTCGCGCAAAAATAAACATCCGGTTGCGAGCGCGTGGGCGGGTGCGCTCGCGGCTTTCGTCCTCGGAAGAACCCTCGAAATAACGCTGCTATTGCTGCGGTTTTTGTAGCTTCTCAAAAAGTAGTGGCGAAATAACCTGGGAACGCGCGCGTATAGGTTCGCTCTTGAGTAGTATTGATATAACAACTTGCC
>JAFGIB010000096.1 GCA_016929805.1 Deltaproteobacteria bacterium
TCAGGGGGGCAAACAAGTCGGCGGCCAATTCGCCCGTAAAACCGAGCGCGCCTGCAGGGCCGGCGAGGATGGTACTTGCTGTACCTGACGAGCCGGCGCGAGGACGAAAGCCGGTTTTGCGGGATGAATTAGCCGCCGTCGTAGTCAAACAGCAGTACCCCCCTGAACGGTTACGATCTATTCTACGAGGATAGTGCGTTTATTCGGCTTCGCTTTCCACTAGCGGATCGTGCGCGAATCCTAGAAACGTTGGTTCGGGTCTGAGAAGAATACCGAAAAGGCGCTTCACCGTTCGGCGAATTAGGTTTGCAAAATCTATAAGCTCGCTGGTAGTTCCCCCTCCGTGGTGGACCAATGCGAGCGCGTGACGCGACGAAATCCCGACGTTTCCGTCACGATAGCCTTTAGAAAAACCGGCCGCCTCGATCAACCACGCCGCCGAGAGTTTCACTCGGCCTTGGTCGTACGAATACAGCGGAATCTCCTCTTCCGTTCTTATGAGCGATCGCTCGACGGCAAATCGCGAGATCTTTCTAGCTTCTTGTCTAGAAAGGATCGGATTACAGAAAAAAGAGCCCACGCTGCGTCGATTCTCATCGCCTATTTCGTAAAGCATCGATTTGCTTCTTCGGAGATCTATTATTGCCTCTCTAACATGTAGGAGACTCGGAAGGCCGCTTTTTGCGCGAAATTCGCTTATTAATTCGGGATACGTCAGGGTTGCAGCGCCGTCGGGTCGCAGGGCAAACGAAACGGATACTATCGCCATAGAGTGAGGATTTTTTTTGAACCAGCTAGCGCGGTAATCAAATCCACATTCTAAGGGTTGAAGTGTTCGTTCTCGCCTTGTTCGCCGATCTACAACAACTACTTCTACTACGCTTTGCGACACTTCCTGACCGTATGCTCCCACGTTTTGTACCACTGTTGATCCGGCTAGACCGGGAATTCCAGAAAGACATTCGATACCCGCGAGCTTCTCGCGCACGCTAAATTCCACCAGCCGGTCCCAGGCTTCTCCCGCCGAAGCGGTCAGCTTGGTGTAAGACCCTTGACGCTTGATAGTAACTCCTTTCATTTCCATTTTAATCACCAAACCGTCGAACCCTTGATCCGCCACCACCAGATTGGTTCCTCCGCCTAAAATCACGACCCGTAGCCTTTTACGGTCAGCCCATTTGAAAGCTTCGATTAATTCCGCGCTGTCGTTCACGCTGACAAAAAAGCGGGCAGTCCCTCCTAGTTCCAGGCTACAGTACGGCGCCAGCGGTATATCCTCGCGGACCGCAATATCGTTATGCATAGGGATTGTCCTAGTTTCCCAGATCTCGCCTGTTTAGATAAGCCTAAATAACAGGAAAAAAAAGCGCCAAGCTACTCTCGTAACCCGGCGCTGATTCGAGCGAAAGCGAGTACGTAAACAGCCTAGTAATCCATATCGCCCATACCGCCCATGCCTCCCATACCACCCATACCACCATGGCCGTGACCACCCATGGGAGGCGCCGACTCTTGTTTTGGTTTCTCCGCTATCAACGCCTCGGTCGTCAGCATCAAACCGGAGACGGACGCAGCGTTTTGTAGCGCGCAACGCACGACCTTGGCCGGATCGATTACGCCGTCCTTCATAAGGTCGCCGTAAGTGTCCGTGGCGGCGTTGTAGCCGTAGTTACCCTTTTCTTTTATTACGTTGTTGACCGCAATAGCGCCTTCGATACCCGCGTTAGCCGCTATTTGGTAGAGCGGCGCTTGCATTGCTTGTTGCAATACTCGTACGCCGAACATTTCTTCCTCAGGGACGTCGATTTTTTCCAGCGCGGACTGGCAGCGAAGTAGCGCTACGCCTCCGCCCGGGACAATGCCTTCCTCAACCGCGGCTCGGGTCGCGTTTAGCGCGTCTTCCACTCGAGCTTTCTTTTCCTTCATTTCGACCTCTGTCGCGGCTCCCACATTGATTACCGCCACACCGCCGACCAATTTCGCTAATCTTTCCTGTAACTTCTCGCGGTCATAGTCGCTTGTCGTCTCTTCGATCTGACGACGGATTGTTTCGATTCGACCCTTGATGTCCGCTTTCTTTCCAGCGCCGTCCACGATCGTCGTATTTTCCTTATCGACCGTAATACGCTTGGCCTGTCCGAGATCGCTCATCGCGATGTTTTCCAACTTGATTCCCAAATCCTCGCTAACCACGGTTCCACCCGTCAAGGTCGCGATATCCTTGAGCATTTCCTTTCGTCGATCGCCGAACCCCGGCGCTTTAACCGCGGCGACAGAGAGTGTTCCGCGCAATTTGTTGACTACCAACGTAGCCAGAGCTTCGCCTTCCACGTCTTCCGCCACTATCAATAGTGGTTTTTGCGCCCGCGCGATGCTTTCGAGCACTGGAAGAAGGTCTTTCATGCTCGATATCTTTTTCTCCGATAGAAGGATGTAGGCATCCTCAAGCACAACTTCCATGCGCTCTTGATCGGTTACGAAATAGGGCGATATGTAACCCCGATCGAACTGCATGCCTTCGACTACTTCCAGCGTCGTGTCGAGACTCTTGGCCTCTTCTACGGTTATCACCCCTTCTTTGCCGACCTTTTCCATAGCGTCGGCGATGATTTTGCCGATCGTCTCGTCGTTGTTGGCGGAAATTGTGCCTACTTGCGCGATCTCCTTGGGATCTTTGGTCTGTTTCGCCAATTTATCGAGCTTTTCGACGACCGCCAGGACGGCTTTGTCGATACCCCTCTTTATAGCCATTGGATTGTGACCGGCCGCTATTAGTTTGCAGCCCTCGTGATATATCGCTTGCGCCAGCACGGTCGCGGTCGTCGTACCGTCACCGGCTACATCCGAAGTCTTGGAAGCGACTTCCCGTACCATTTGTGCGCCCATATTTTCGAATTTATTTTCAAGCTCGATTTCCTTAGCGACGGTCACGCCGTCTTTCGTAACCGTCGGTGCTCCGAAGCTCTTTTCGAGCACGACATTCCGTCCGCGAGGACCGAGCGTTACTTTTACCGCGTCTGCCAGGTGATCAAGACCCTTACGAATACGCTCCCTCGCAGCGCTAGAAAAAATTATTTGCTTTGCAGCCATCTTATAACCTTCTGTTTGTTTGTGGTTTTTCTTAATAGGTGACTATTTTTCGATTACGGCGAGGATGTCTTCTTCTCGCATAATGAGGTGCTCGACACCGTTTACTTTTATCTCGGTGCCGCTGTACTTCCCGAAAAGTATTCGATCGCCCTTTTTGACTTCTAGTTTCCGGACACTTCCGTCCTTTTGGATAACACCGTTTCCAACGGCGACTACCACTCCCTCGATAGGCTTTTCTTTCGCAGTGTCAGGAATGATAATACCACCTTTAGTTTTCGCTTCTTCCTCGACTCGCTTGACTATCACGCGGTCGTGTAAGGGTCGAATTTCCATATTTATTCCTCCATGTAGTAGAACCACCTATACGCCTCCAAGACGGAGGCCGGCTTCTATCGGTATGGCAAGTTAAATCCGGACTTCGCAGAGTCAACCCTTTTTATAGATACTCGCTAGATTTTCGTCTGGTCGTCTTTTTCATAACGCGATTTTGCGCGTGCAAGGTCGTTCGAAACTACCGGTTATCGCATAGAAATAGCGCTTTACCTTTTACCAAGCCCTTCGATTTCCGCTAGCGCATATCTTGGACTAGGTTAGGAATTCGGCGCCGGAGCTATTTCCAGAACAACGCGAGAGCGAGGCTAGCGAAAGGCGCCATAGTAGCCTATGCTTCGAAGTCCCAGGGGTGGCGCGAAAGTCGAAACCGCGCCTGAGAGAGACCCTTTGAACCTGATCCGGGTAATACCGGCGGAGGGAAGGAAAATGCCGAACGCGAATGACCAGAAGATCTCAAGAGAAGACCTGTCAAAGATTGACAGTATCAAGCGAATTCCACCGCTAACTGAAAGTTTCCCCGGTTCCAGTAAGGTCGAGATGGGCGATCTCGGGGTTCCGGCGCGTTTGATCGAGTCTGTCGACGGTCGTTCGTCGTTACTGGTTTATGACACCACCGGTCCGCAGGGATACGACCCGCGCGATGGGCTTCCGTTACGCAGAAATGGCTGGATAAAAGAGCGCGGAAAGGCGGGCGACGGAAATATCACGCAACTGCATTACGCGCGCAAGGGCGAGATAACAAAAGAGATGCGGTTTGTTGCTTTACGGGAGAATGTAGACCCCGAATTCGTACGTTCCGAGTTGGCTCGAGGCAGAGCGATTATCCCAGCCAATATCAACCATCCAGAGCTTGAGCCGATGATTATCGGGAGTAAGTTTTTGGTGAAAATCAACGCGAACATAGGAAATTCAGCTATTTCGTCCTCGATACAAGAGGAGGTAGAGAAGCTACAATGGGCGATACGGTGGGGCTCGGATACCGTTATGGATCTTTCCACGGGACAAAACATTCATCAGACCCGTGAGGCCGTTATTCGCAATTCGCCCGTACCCATCGGCACGGTGCCCATATACCAGGCCTTGGAAAAGGTCGGAGGAAAAATAGAACAGCTCGATATCGACGTTTTTCTAGAGACTCTCGAGGAACAAGCCGAGCAAGGCGTGGACTACGTCACTATCCATGCGGGGGTTTTATTGCCTTATATTCCTCTGGCCGCAAAACGCGTGACAGGTATCGTTTCGCGCGGCGGTTCGATCATGGCCAAATGGTGTACCCACTATAAAAGAGAGAATTTCCTTTATACCGAGTTCGATCGAATTTGTCGGATGATGAAAAAATACGACGTAGCGTTTTCGTTAGGCGACGGGTTACGACCAGGAAGCATCGCCGATGCTAACGACAAGGCGCAATTCGCAGAATTGAAGACCTTAGGAGAGTTGGCCCGCAAAGCCTGGGACCACGAGGTTCAAGTGATGATTGAGGGCCCCGGCCATGTACCCATGAATAAGATCGAAGAAAACATGCGGCTTCAACTCGAGTACTGCCATCAAGCACCGTTTTACACCCTCGGTCCGCTCGTTACTGATTTTGCTCCCGGATACGACCACATCACATCGGCCATCGGTGCTGCCATGATCGCTTGGTTTGGTTGCGCCATGCTCTGTTATGTTACGCCGAAAGAGCATCTTGGGTTGCCGAACCGAGAGGACGTTAAGCAGGGTGTCATCGCGTGTCGAATCGCCGCCCACGCCGCCGACCTGGCGAAAGAACACCCAAGCGCTCAGGCGCGCGATATCGCGTTGAGCAAAGCCCGCCGCGAATTTCGCTGGGAGGACCAGTTCAATCTTGCTTTAGATCCCGAACGAGCATACGAGGTTCGTTCACAGACGCTTCCCGCAGAGATCGATAGAAAGTCGCCTTATTGCTCCATGTGCGGACCCGAATTCTGCTCGATGCGAATTTCCGAACGGGCGTGTAAAGCCGCTAAAGAGCGTTGATCCTTATATTGAATAAACCTTAACGTTGCAAAAAATCCGTCGGCGTAAAGCGCTTCGCTCGCGAAAAACAGCGCGAACTAAGGGCGTGCTCACTTTTTTTTGACCTCACTCAGGGTGCACTAAGCTGCGGCTCATAAATAGTTCCGCACACCCTTATTTCGTCGCTTTTTTTCGCGTTTCCGCTCGACGCTTTTTGCAACGTTAAGGTAAACCAACTCAAAACGGAATAGTCACGGTTAAATAGAAAAAACGCCGAAGCTCGCGTGAAGCTCGGCGTTCCTCTCTTGTGACTGTTAATCGGACGCGTGCCCCGTAATTTGTTCCAGCCGCTGCCGAAGTTCCTTCGAGAAAATACGTCCGGTCACCCTGTCTCTTACTATTTTTTCGACTTTCTCTGCCCCTTTTGTGGGCGACAGCTTGTATCCTCGCTTTAAAAGGTTCTTACATGCCGCCTCATCTTCTCTTTTCGCGACCGTAAAAGAATCCTTCGCGAATTCATTGGCCTCTTTATTGATCGAGTCCTTGGCTTTCTGAGGCAGGGAGTCCCAGGTGTTTTTGTTCATCACCCACGCCAACAGTAATACGCCCGCGGCTTTTTCCTGTACGTGGTCGACCTTGGTGTGCCACTGCATCGCAACGGCGGTAACACAAGTAGCGACGTAGGTGTCAATCATACCTGTCTGTAACGCTCCGTAGACATCCGGCAACGCGAGCGGAACGCCTGTAGCTCCGGTAGCGCGCCACAGTTCCTTTACGATGAAGCTCTCCGGCCACAACCACGGCCGCCGGGTTTTCAACTGATCCCAGGTTTCGATATTACCCTTGGTGAATGTTCGATATCGTCCTGCGGGGTACCAGCGTATTAGCTTGACGTTGTTTTTCAGAAAGGTCTCTTGCCATTCGTCCCACATGGCTTTTTCGATCTTCTTAATGTCTTCGTAGCTCGTAACAATACCAGGCGTGTCGAGCACGGCGAGTTCTCGGACAACTTGACTCAGGCCCGTCGTGGTTACGATTGCGGAGTCCATCTGACCCACGCGCATTTTTCGGATAACATCCTTTTCGTCACCCGCTACGCCGCTCGCGTAGACGCGTATGCCCCATTCGTTCTCAGTCGCGTCACGCAGCTCTTTATCCATCTTTTTAAACATTCGTTCCACGATCGACCCGCGGGGAGCCAGCATCGCGATACGGATTACCTTCTGTGTCTTACCCTCTGCGCTTACCGTTCTTGTCGCGCCGAGAACCGCGATCGTAAATACCGCGAAAAGAGCTGACATCGAGAGTTTTTTGATCATGGTAAATTCACCTTCTATTTGGCTATTAAGGTTCGGCAATAGGACGCCTTAAGGCTGTAATTATTCACCATTTCAGAGATTGGTCGGCGACCGTTTCTAAGGCAAATCGCTTCGATTTACGGCGCGATCTTTTGTAGGGTTCGTTCTTACTAGCCTACCTGAGATTCAGCAAGGGTTTAGGATCTCGCTCGCGTTTATTGCTATCGTTCGAGCGTAAAAATAACATCGAGCGTAAAAATAACATCGAGTATTATGTGCCTTCGATAGTTGGAATTTCTTGCCGCTGAGCTTTAGCTATTCTCGCCGGCTTCTTTCTTCAGGACGACAGCCGCCTTTAGCAACCATGATCCGGTACTTTTTGACTTTTACTGTGTGTTTTGGCTGCCTGTTCGCTTTTCAAGGTCTAATCGTTTCAGCGCAAGAGAGATCTCCCATCTATGAGCAAGAGCGCATGAACGTCGTGCTAAGAAAAAAAGGCCTACAAATCCATCCCAGTCCCGAAGGTCGGATCATTGCGTATATCAATATCGAGCGTGAGGATGTTTTTATCGTCGAAGAACCTTGGCCGACGTGGATTAACCTGTTTCATTGGTTGACACGCGAAGAGGTTGTAAAGCGCGAGCTTCTTTTTCGCGAAGGCGAGCCTTATCGCGAGCAAAAAATTCAAGAAACCATGCGAAATCTTAGGAATTTAGCGATTTTCGCGCTGGTTTCGATTAAGGCGGTCAAGCTACCGGGCTCGACAAAGGTCGGAGTCGTCGTTCACACGCGAGACCTGTGGAGCCTCCGTTTGGAAAACGATGTGCAGATTACCGACTGGCGGTTCGATCGCCTTTTTTTGCAGCTCACGGAAAGAAATCTCTTCGGTCGTCATAAAGTAGCGAGCGTTCGTTTCAGCCTGTTTCCGTTTACCTATCGAATCGGAGAGGTTTACACGGATCGGCGTTTCTTAGGTCATGACTTCACGTTACAGGAGTCCTTTGATCTCATCATCAACCGCAGTTCGGGCAACGTCGAGGGAAACGCAGGTTCTTTTCTATTTGGCAGGCCTTTTTACGATCTCAGCCAACGTTGGTCGTTTGATCTTCAAGCAAACTATTCTGTCAAAGTCGTACGCGAAGAGAAAAACGGTGAGGTGATGGCCTACGAAATCGAGGATTCTGAAGACGGCGGCGACGTAAACAATAAACCGTTGAGGGTTTACGACGACCGGGCGGTTTCGCTTCGAGCGACGGGACGATACCGGCACGGCAACGCCTACAAACAGACCTTTATTACGGGAGCCGGATTTCAATGGCGAGCGGTGGCGCCAAATAGCGAAAGCAACCTCGCTCCGAGTCAAGAAACAGCATTCGCCCGCGATGTCATGCCAAAGGCGCGCCGCGACGTGTTTCCCTTTATCGGTTACGGATTGTATGTACCGAGATACGTCGTTTTAGAGGACTTGGCGACTTTCGGGCAGAGCGAATCTATTAGAATCGGTCCGAACGTAAGCATGCTTATGGAGCTTCCTCTTCGGGCGTTTGGTTCCAGCACAGATTCGTTTCTTCCCTACGGGGAATTGGGATACGTGTGGTCGCAGTGGCGCACGCTAGTAGAAATCGCCGTTTCGGCGTCCGCGCGCTTAGAGGACGGTCGGATTGTCGATCAGGTTCTCTCGGCCCTTACTCGTGGAGCAACGCCGCCTTTTCTGATCGGAAGGCTGGTTGCGCGTTTAATATGGGAGGCGCGCCGAGCCGATACCAGCAACACGCCAATCAGCCTCGGTGGAAACAACGGCTTAAGGGGATACGAAAGCAAGGCTATTCAATTCGACGGATACGACGACTTGATTTTGGGAAATCTGGAGTTTCGAACGCTTCCGCTAAAGTGGGAATCGGTGCACGCGGGCTTGGTGTTGTTTTACGATGTCGGCTCGGTATATCGAAGTTTCGACGAAATAAAGCTCTATCACGCAATCGGTATGGGTTTACGTTTACTATTCCCGCAATTTCATCGCTATGTTTTTCGTTTTGATTTCGGCGTGCCGTTGAACCGCTCTTGTTGCGAGCTCTTGTTTACCTTCGGCGGGGCGCAAGCCGTAAGGCTTACCGCTGCCGAAGATGCGCTCGTATCCGCCGAAGAGTGATCTCGCGTCGCACTAATACATCTGCTTATCTTTTCACGCGCCGCATGAGATCGCCTGATTCCAGGTATCCCCAAAGGGCGCCGACCGCAAGCCCCGCTAGATGAACTATATTGGCGATTCCAACGCCGAATAGGCCGAAGAAACCCGTGAATCCTAAAACCAACCAGACCAACATGAAGATCACGATCGGCCTCGGAACAAAGAGACCGGCACTCGGTTTGAATTTTCCGAGCATCCAAATGTAGCCTAGAAGTCCGTATACAACACCGGACATTCCACCGAATAGCGGGCTTTTGGTGACCATGAATTGGGCGAAATTCGAGACGCCCGATATGGCGAGAATCAAGAGACCGAGATACCAAGAGCCTCGTCGATTTTCGATTGCGCTTCCCAGATCGAATAGCCACCAGATGTTGAAGAATATGTGAATAAAGCTGAAGTGAAGCAACGCCGGGGTGAACAGCCGCCAGATCTCTCCCGATGCGATGTTGGATAGCCCGGCATGCCTCAAAAAACTCCCAGCGATCGCGTAGTCGGAAATCGTCAGATAGCGGATGAGGTCGTTGCGTTCGCCCATTTCCGTTATCAGCGCGATCCCGACGCAAATAATTGCCAGAGTGAGCGTGAGAGGGCCCTTGGCCGTTGAAGCACGCCAAGTCGTCCTCACATCCACGCTTTTGTGCCGCGATTGCTTTTCGCGAATCGCCTCTTCTTTTCGTTTGTTTTGAGCCGCCTTGAGCAGAGATTCGTATTCGACGTTTTTGGGATCTTTTTTGAACGAATTACAAACCGCGTGCGCGTTTTCTATCTGGTCTTCCGAGTAGATCCAGATAGAGAATGTTCCGTCGTTATTGTCGCGTACCTCGCTCTTGACGTCTTGCGCGTAAAGGACTTCTTGCAGCTTTCGAGCCGTCTCAAGGGTGTCGAAATTCGTCAGTCTACGCATGGATCATTAGAGGGATTTGACGCGAGTGACAAACGCGGTCAAGCCTAGTTATGGATTTCGGTTCAGCCGTTCGACTCGGGACGTGACAAGCGCGGTATTCGGGGGTAGAGGTACGACCGTGATACGGCTTAGCGTAAATGTAAATAAGGTCGCCGTAGTACGTAATTCGCGCGGTGGTACTATTCCCGGCGTGTTGGACGCGGTTGAGGTATGTCTAAAAGCAGGCGCCAAGGGCATTACCGTACATCCGAGAGCCGATCAGAGGCATATCACACCTACCGACGTGCGCGAAATCGCCAATTATCTCGGGCCGTTGCGCGAGCAGGTCGAATTTAACATCGAGGGAGATCCCAGGCCCGATTGGCTCGATCTCGTCCGCGAGGTAAGACCCCATCAGGCCACCCTCGTACCCGTTAGACCTGGCGAACGGACCAGTGAGGCGGGCTGGAGCACGGAGACCGACGCGGAGAAGATGAAAGTACAGGTGCGAGAGTTACGCAAGTTGGGAATACGGGTTAGCCTGTTTGTAGCCGCCGAAGAGAATGCGATTAACTGGGCTCGAGAAATGGGCGCCGATCGTGTTGAGCTCTATACCGGTCCTTTTGCGGAGGCTTATTCACGCGGGCGGCAAGAAGGCGCGGATAGCTTCGCGCGCTTCGTCGCCTGCGCCGAGTTGGCTCATCGAGTAGGGCTCGGTATCAACGCTGGCCACGATTTAGATCTGGAGAATCTCGAGCTGTTTCGACGCCTTCCTTATCTCGATGAGGTATCGATCGGTCACGCCATTATCAGTCGAGCGATTTTCCAGGGGCTTGCGAAAGTCGTTGGCGACTACTTGAATTTATTATCTAAAAAATAGACGGCGAGCGGAGCGGGGTCCAGCGGCGATGACGCCGGCGATGGTTCCGGGTTTTTGAAGTATCGTCGAGGATTGGTCGAAAGCGTTCAAACCTACGTCATGGGTTCGATCGCGCGACAAACATTCAAAAAAACCGTTATAATTTTCTCTTCCTGCCGTAATATATTAAATAAATATGGACCGTTGTCGCAATTGCGGAACGATTATCTCTACAAGTAGCACACGTTGCCCACGTTGTGGGGCGGAGTACGAGAGAGATGCCGGTTCGAGACCCAAAAGCCCTCAGTGGGGCGGTCTCGATCTCGACGTCGCCCCTGGCGATTCGGCGAAAAATGAAGGATCAGCGTCTCGAGAGAGTCAAGACCGGAGAACGTCGAGCGCAAAAGCACCGCCATCCGTCAGGCGACCGTTTGAGCGGAATCAGTCTCCAGAACGATCCGCGGCTGATGTTTCTTTAGAACATTCGCGGGGGATGCTATTCGACGACCCCCTAGGTGGATTTTCCACTGATGATGTGGTTTTACAGCTCGATACCGACGCGACCAGACAGGAACTAAAGGCGAGATCGGAAAAAGAAAAGGCGCGGCGGGCGGTAGCCGAGGCGCGCGAAAACGAGGATCGCAAAGTCGCCGCGATTGCGAGATACGGAGATACACCCGCGAATCTCTTTTCCGCGATTGTCTACGCAGCGCGCGTGCTTTGGCGGCGATATCGCTTGCGTTTGGATGTACGCAGACTACGCGACGCCAGGGAACAAGCTCGTGACCATCTACATCAAAGCCTGTGCGCGGTGGGCGAGGTCATGTACAACCGTGGCGACAGTCGAGAGATGCAGCCTTACCGAGATCAAATTCAAGCGATTACGAACGCTAGGCAGACGATTCAAGAGCTTCGTACGAGCCATCAGCAAGTCAGGGCGTCGTCAGTCGAGATGATGCAGGACGTCATGCAAGCTATCAAGGACGTCCAGCTGCGTACCGAGCCACTGCGCGTCGAAGAGTCGAGGTTATTGGAAGAGTTGGGGCAATACGAGAAATCGCGTCAATCGCAGCAGCAGCTTATCGAGAAAGCCGAGTTGGAACATAAAGCGCTGATGCAGAATGCTGCCGCCAAACCCGATCCGAGCTTTCTCGCCGCGGTCGATCGAGAACGCGGCAAGAGACAGGAAAAGCTCGATTCGGTTATGGATAAAATAAGAGGTGTTAATGATCAGCTCGAGCGCGTCAGGTCTCGGCTGCAAGAAGCCAAGCAACAAATCGATTCTTTCCATCAACAACGCAAGTCCCTGCACATGGATCGAGCGCGTGACGAACGCCAACACGAGCTCAAAAGCAGCGACGCGCAAAGCGCTTACGAGCGCGCCAAGGCGACTCTTGGCGAAAGAGGGCTGATCGACGATCTAGGGCAAATCGCGAAAACGGAGATCGATAAAGCGCGTTCCGCCAAACAGAACCTGCAGGAGATAGAACAGCAGGTGATTTTGTACGAAAAGGCGAAAGCGGCCTACGATAGCCGTGCCTTTCTCCGCGGGTCGTGGTTGCTCGGCGCCTTGATAGCTCTGGTGATGGTAGCGTTCATCGGGCTTTCATTTTTAATGCCGAATCACGAGCGATCCGCCGAGGCCGATCAATCGACCGTCCAGGAATAACGTTCACCCTAACGTTGCAAAAAATCCGTCGGCTTAAAGCGCTTCGCTCGCGAAATACAGCGCGAACGATTTCATCACTTTTTTCGCGTTTCCGCTCGACGTTTTTTGCAACGTTAAGATTCACCGCGGCGTACCGCGCGGCGGACGAGTTCGAGTGTGAAACCAGGGGCGGTATTTCTGCATGCGGTTTTTCTGAGATGCGTTCGCGCGACGCTTACAGGTTGAAAATTCCTTCGACCGTTCGGATGCGCCCCAGCGAATTTCGATGCAATCATTAGGATTATAGGCCATTTCGAGATCCACGCTTCGGTCTACAACCTGTTGCATTGATAGCTTTTGTAAGGAGCCGTCGCTTTTCCGGTATTCGATATGACGCGAGCCGAGCTCCTGAGCCAGCCGTCGGCGAAGCCCGGTATTTATCTCTTCGATTTTGTCGATTTTTGTCAGGTTGAAGCGATCGGGGTATCGTCCGACTAAATCCGGGAATTCGACCACCGTATCGATGGATATCAGCAGACGCATATCGCGTGACGGTGTGGCAAAGTCCTCCCAGGGACCCGTGGTTTCAAAGATGGCGAGACCCTCGGGCATGTCCATCGTCGCGTAGTTGTTCTGTTCCATGTAACGCTCGCCGAGCTCCACCGCGAGCACGCGACGGCGTATCGATTCATCAAGCGCGTCGATTAGGCTCAGCAAGTACTTTTCCGGATCGAGCGGTAGCGGATTGATGAGGGCTTCCATGGTTTGATAGAAATCATCGCGGCTACCCTGATTCTGTTGCAGACTAAAGCGGGCGAATTGATCGGAACGTGCGAGCTGCTCGTTGGTCAGAGCCGACATCTCTTTGGTTTGCCGGTCGTAAATTAAAGGCCGGAAATGTTTAAAACCGGCGCCGACATCGCTGGTGCTCGGCTCAAATAGAAATGATCCTCTCCAGAAACGACGCCGGCCTACAGTCCCGTCCGGTTGCGCCTCGGCGGCCATGAGAATCCCGTAGGAGCCCTCTTTTCCAGTCTGCTGCGGGTACCACTTGACGACGATCATGATGTGACCGTACGGATCCGCGAAGACCGCGCCCGGGGTTAACGACGCGCGGTTTAGACCTACCGGATATAGGTCGGTCTGATCGTCCTGCGGGTGGGTACGACCGCTGGAGGAATGAACGCCTGAGCGTACTTGCTTGTTGACAAAATAATCAAAGGCCTCGATCTCGTCGGCTGATTCTCGAGCGATGAGGTTGGAAATTGGGCTTGAACAGGTCGGGGGGTGACCTTGCGTTCCGCGTGAGCAACGCCGGAACGCATAGGGGAGACGTAGCTTCCACGAATAGTAAGCCCTTAGAACATAGGGTAGGTCGGCGCAGTCGGGTTGTAGCGTTAGTCGCCGCTCTTCGTTCAATCCGAGATGGTCGTACAATAGGTTGCGATCGGAATCGCGCAGCACCTCGTGTAAGTTGGGCCAGGTGCGCGGGTCGTCCGCGGAAAAACCGAAGAGTTGCTCGACAAACGCGGCCCAAAGGTTAAGCGTATCTCTTTCCCACGCCCAGCGCGGCTGCCAGACCGAATCATCGGTTCTTTTATCATCCGCAACAAAATGGCTCGGCCGTACTTGGATCCGTTTGCAGGCGAATACGATCTCCCCGTCTCCCAAAACCGCCGTCCAGGTGCCCTGGCTAGGGTTATCCACGCGCACCCAAAGGGTATCGGGCGGACCCGTGAGTTCGTGAACCACTAGGTCGACCCCTTTTCCTAAAGGATCCCATACGCCGAGTTGTCTCGCTCCGGGTTTTGTCGTGCTAGTCGCGATCAGACGTAGCGGCTTGCCCGCAATTGGATAGCGGGGCGAGTAAAAGATTCGATTATTCGTAGTATCATTGCAAGCCTTGTTTTCATCGGGAAAGACCGGAGGAACGGCGGGCCTGTGGATAGCGATGTCTTTGAAAACCGCGCCTGGTTCTTTCGCGAAGACCACGAGTTTAGTCAAACGTTCGATCAGCGAGCGCCGCGAGCTTCCGCGTCCGAGCTGCAGATCGCTCACTACAACCCGCTGTACCCGTACCACGGTTTCGCCGGCTTTATTTTCGCACGGCTTGACGTATTCTCCCAGCGCGTGAAGCGCCATGGGCACACCGTCGCCCGACCGCCCCAGATAGAGCATAACGTGACCGGGTAGGTACAATAGCGCGACGCCGTTCCGTACAGCGCGGTCGAGCAACGCCTGTTTCTGCTTCTCGTCCGTTATCGGTTCGAGGTCCACGGCGAAGGATCCCGCCTGCGCCTGCCAGGCGCTGTGACGCGGAAGCGCAATATCAAAGGATTCAAATAGGTCGAGCATAAAGCGTGAACAGTCTCGGCCGCCGTTCGCGTCGCCCCAGCCGTACGGCGTGTTGATATATTCGAACGCGGTACGCAGTAGGCTGCTTCGGGTAAGGGGTCGACGCGTTGAGCTTAACGATGCCGGGCGAGGCGCTTCATGGAAGCCGTTCTGCGATGCGAAGCGCACGCGGTCGCCATGCGGTGCGAGAACCACGCTCGCGAATTTCGGCAGCTCGAAGCTGGTCCCGTCGCCTGATTTTAGTTTTGTATTCGCGGATGCTCGAAGCCGTTCCGCTCGTACATACGATAACCGGAGCGATTGGGGGATCTCCGGAGAGAGACGGGTGTTCGACGGAATCCAGCCCAACGCGTAGCGCGTGCGGACTAAATCCATACCGTTTCCCCAGGTCGCGAGTCGCTGGACGACCTCTTGTGTCCGCACCGCGCTGCAGGCGTTGCGGTCATAGGTCAGATCACCACCCGGCGCAAAAAGACCACCGTTGAACGGACCGCATCGAATCAGGATCGGGTCGATCACCACGTGGTAACTCGGTGTGAGAATGGATGCCAGCTTTTGAGGAGTAAACGCGTTGAGGTCTTTTCCCGCCAGCGAATCACCATCGCGGTTCAGATACTGTTGGGCTGAAATACGTTCTCGCATGGTGCTCAATCGCTGGGCGACCTCGTTTTCCAGAACGCTGACGTCGATCTCCGCCGCCAGGTCGTTTTGGCTGAATACTTGAGTGTCTCCGCGACGCCCGACCGCCGCGTTATGCCGCGCGATCTCATCGACGCCGAGTACGACCTCGTCCACGTCCACCGTTTGACTCAGCTCTTGTATCCAATAGTCGGCCGAGAGTTGATCTCGCCTGACCGAAGGCAGAATGGCCGGGGCCTGCGTTGTCTCCGGACACGATTTCCCCGCTTGACCGGAAACATCGGACCGGCGTTTTGGGTCTTTTTTTGGGCCTCCGCAGGCGAGCAAGAGCGCGATCAAACAGTATGCGAGAAAACGGTGACAGGCCGGCATAATTATCCGCCTACTGTACCTTAACGCTGCAAAAAACGTCGAACGGAAACGCGAAAAAAGCGATGAAATTAGTTCGCGCTATTTTTCGCGAGCGAAGCGGTTTACGCCGACGGATTTCTTGCAACGTTAAGGTGTACTCCAGTGGGGTAAAAGCCGTCGAGCGAAAAGGGGAATCGGTCCGGCGCGATCGCGACAGACTAGTGCACCGTTCTATCCTCAATGGAAAAGGGCTCGCTCGTTGCGGGGGCTGTTATCCTATCGTTTTTCGGCGCCGTTACTTCTACCGCGTTATCGACCGGCTTTTCCAGCGGCGGCGCGTTTCGTTCCGGTTTTTGCTCTTCAGATATCTTCGCTTTTCCGGTTTCTTCAACCACCTTTTCTTCCTTAGGGCTCTCTTGTTTCGGGAGAGCTTCGTCAATAGCCGCTGCCGATCTCTTATTGCTCGCCATGGATTCCGGTTCAGGATTGTCTGCCTGAACTTCTCCCTCCGGTCGTTTCGATTTTACTATTTCCACCTCAGATGCCTTTACTTTTGGTTCTTCCAGGAGCCGCATTTCCACCGAGGATTCTTCTACCGCCGACATACCTTCCGAAAGCGTCGACTCGAAACGATTGATTTCTGTTACTTCATCTACGTCAGGCGATCGAGGCTTTTTATGGTCTATATAGGGATTTCTTTCCGGGTGTAATTCGTAGTAGTAAGAACGCGGATGGCGCCGACGGCGTTGACATTGGATTTCCGCGGGCCGTTTTCCGAGAGGGTTCCAAACCACTTGTTTGATCGGAAAGCGATTTCCGTACCGATGCCTGATCCCGGGACGAAAGAGCGGTGTTGGGTTGCAGTTGTTTCCTTTATAAATGAATTCGAAATGCAGATGGGGACCGCGGCTGATACCGGTGCTGCCGAGTAGCGCCAAGAGCCGTCCGGTTCCGACCCGTTCGCCGACGCTCACCATGTTACTCGCATTATGCGCGTAGACAGTGACCCAACCGCCTGGATGGATCAGAATAACCATGTTGCCGTATCCACGAATGTCGTTGTTTGCATAAGCGACCACGCCGGGCGCCGCGGCGCGAATCGCCGAGCCCGTTTTTGCCATAATGTCGACCGCCAGATGATAACCGGCCTCTCCCGAACCGTACCCACGCACGTACCAGCCTTCGGGCACCGGCCACATCAGTGTTTGCGGTATATGCCAGCCTTCACCAGCGGCTTTCAACCACTCCGGCTTAACTTGTCCCGCCAGAAGCTGCCCGGCCGCCAGACGCGTCCCGAAGCCGAGTTGTTTCGCGAGCTTCGACGCGAGCAGCGTTTGCACCTTTTTCTCTCTTGAAGGCTCTTTGGTTAGCGCGAGCGCGGAAAAAAAAGACGGGCTCTTGGATATCGAGGGGGAAGCGGATTGACGGTGTTGGAATATCCATAGATTTTTATGCGGAGGGGTTGCATCGTGTAAAAATAGACCTAATAAGAAGCTGATCGCCAGACCGTTTACCAGCAAAAAAGCCAGCAGGCCGACTCGCCATCGCGTGATGCTCAAGTAGCGGGTCGCTTTGCCTTGACCGCTCAGCACCAAAACCGATCGCATTCCGGAGGCGTTCGGGTTCGCGCCGGTAGCTTGACTGCCGCGAGTATCTACGCGAGCCGAACGAGTACGACGCATGGAGGGCTTTTGGGAGCGGCCTGAGGTGTCATTGATTTTGCTGGAAGTTGCCTTATCCCCTTTAAGCGATAGCGCAGTCGAAAGCCCGCTTTGCGATGAACCTATTTCGGTGACTCGGCGTTCAAGTTTATGCACATCGCTCTACGGGTTGACGGTTAGTTAGGCGAGTCGTGATATCGCCGATCTGCCAACCCACCCATAAGCAGGCGGCTGCCGCTACCAGGTACAACGCGCAAAGGCACAAGATCAACCATTTAGTGAGGACGAATTTCCGCGCGCGTCCTCCTCTCCCGCCAAACAGGACCAGCATCAACTGTCGGTTCATCGTTATCCGACTACCTTCAGTGGCTCTACGCTATTTATTTCTACATCGTCGTCCGACCGATCGCGACTCTTGGAAAGATTCGGCTCGCTGGCCATGTTATCTAGATGTTCAGTGCGTCCCGCGATCACGGCGCCTCTGTCGACTTCAATCGATTTGTAGAATACGTCTCCGATAACCGCTCCGGATGAAACCATGTGTAGATGACCACGAGCGGTCACCTTTCCCTCTACGCGTCCTCCGATCGCGATATCGACGCCGATCAGCTCACCCTCGATGATGCCCTGCGGCCCAATCGAAACGTTTTCATTGGATTCCACGTTTCCAATTACGCGACCATCGATTTGAATTCCGTTGTTGACGATAATTTTTCCTTCAATCACCGTACCGTTTCCAATAATGGTCGGATCACCGCTTTTTTTGCTAAACATCTTAACACCCTCGCTGGTTAGAGTATTGATTTTTTTGAATAGCTACAGTTCGGATGGTACCATGGACGAATTCGTTAAGTCATCGATCGATAACGCCGTTTTTCAGAAAAAATTGATACGCTTAATTTAAAGTATATATACTACAGAAACGTTTGTCGGCTTACATCATCTTACGAGACGCGATTGTGTAAGCGATCTGATGATACTTTATGTAAATCTACGGGCTTATGCAGCGCACAAGTCGTCGGTGATATTCAGAAGCTCGTTTACGGAAATAAGCGGCGAGATGGAAATAATCGGATAACTTTCGCAATCGACGCCGCGGTACGGCCATGTGCCTACTAATATCGAGATGCGCGGAAGCTTTTCTTTCATTCTGGTTTTCAGTTCAAAGAGAAATGTGGGCACATCGGTTGCGACGGTTATTTCCCCAACGATCACCAGGGCGGGGTTAATTTCCTCGGAAAGCGCCAGCGCCATGCCCGCGTCCTGGGTGACTAATACCGCGTATCCCCACTGCGAGAACTGTTTTGCGGTGAGCTCCCGAACCCGACTATTGAGTTGATCGTCGACGATCAATACCGGGCCGTCATCCGTGTCGATGGGAGGTTTTTCTCCGCGAAAGATCATGACTGTCTCCTTTAGGGCGCGATCGATTTCGTGATTGAAGTGATTTCGCGCCGATTCGCCATCCCTTGCCATCGAGAGCTGTCGGTCCAACAAGGATCGACTCGAAATTCAGTTCCGTTTCTTATATATTGAACGCGGATCTGGCTGCGGCAGGAGATTGTTGTCTCTTAAAATACAATACGACCCTCGCGTTTTGAACTTTACTCGAATACTATATTCTACCGCTTCGCGACCCGGCCTTATCGAATAATAAGCGGATAAAGCGCTTTCAGGTTTGTATTCGCTGAAGTGGTTTTCGAATTCGGTTGAAAAGACTAGACTATTCGTCTATTCATAATAACTATGAATCAAGGGTACGGGGACAGCAGATGGGCAAAACAGAAAAACCTTCAAACAATTCGTTTTTTTAGGTTAATGTGAGAGACAAGAGCACATATCAGAAAACGCCGGAAGGGTATGAAAAACCCGATTGGACCGCACCCTTGGATATCGACGAACGGCTTGCCCAAATGCCTGATGACAGAACCACCAAGGGTATGATTTTGCAGTCGTTGGTTGACAAGGCTCGGGAGACGTCCGGTCAAACGCCCGGCAGAGGGCGGTATGTGGCATTCAAAAATTATCCATTGCGCGAGTTGATCGAGCTCATGCCGCAAGTCGCCAGGCTGACCTTTCCCGGCGAAACCGAGAGGCAAGCCATTAGAAAGCTTGGAAACCGTACTTACTATGACATCAAGAAATCCAAGGTTGGCAAGGTGTTATTCAGCCTGGCTGGAAATGATTTGGGCGCAATACTAAAGCTCACATCAAAGATTTATAGCACCGTATCCCAAGTCGATACAAAACTCGTAGAGCTTGCTTCAAACCACGCTCTGTTTGAGTTGAGAAACGTGTGGTCCTACCCGCATTCATATCACGTGGGTCTTTTTGAAGCCGTCATGGAAGATTATTCGGCAAAAAACGGCCAGGTTTTTTATAAACAGCATTCCTTGAGTGAAGTTGACTTAAGGCTCGTTTGGGAGTGAGCGGTTTTCATACGCCAGACGAGAGGGGACGGAGGCAAAAAACGCAAAAAGAGGTTCGGCTTTCTTGCGTTTTTTGCCTCCGTCCCCTCTCCCCCCGAGGTGACTCCGGGACAATAGTGGTCGTGTAACTCGAAAGCGCGAACCAAATCCGTAGACGCTCCATTGGCTATGCCATTGGCAATAGTAACGATCCGAAACTCGTTTCCACCGAACACCAGGTTATTAAATTTTTCGCCATACTCGGCGGCGTTGGCGTAAAGCCGTTGGGCGTTGATAAATTCGAGCGCCTTAATTGAATATAATTGATTTCCTACGACATCGCGTACGTTGTCGACCCCAGCGAGCGACTCGGGATCGATTTGTAGATATGCGCAAGCTCCGGAAGATTGATGGTAGACGGCGAACCAGAGCGAAGCGTTCGGCGCGCTATGGACTTCAACTAAACTGTGATTTCCTCGCCCGACTTTCAACACCTTGGTAAGACCGTCCAATGCTCCCATGGTATCGCGCTCGTCCACCTTGGCGTAGCCCGCGTTGGTCAAGACCACGAAATCACCGCTACTTCTTACGTGGATCCCTTGGGCACGCATCATCCAAAGCGCCTTAATCGCTGTATGCGCTCCCACTTCTTTCCAAAAACGGTATTCGCTGTCGGACGGGTGTGCCGAATTTTCGACGGATTGTGCAGCGCCGATCGAAGGCGCCGTTGCAGCCAACAGCCAGACGCCGACCGACAACAGTATCCAAATTGGTACTAAACCACGACGTTGCTTCTGTATCATAGAGTTCTCCTTTATGGTGTTACGAAAAAAAAACGCGTAATACTGCCAAGTCCGTCCGCTTTACCGTGAATACTCTTCCCGGTCAAGAAAAATACTTGTTACTTAATATATACGGTCGATAACCGTTCATCGATATCTCGCTATTCGTTATGCCATTATGCATCGCCGACGGTGAGACGCTTATCGCGGAACTCGTCTCGGCGCGTATTGAGCCAAAAATATCTGGTTTCGCATTCGGCTGAATTTTGACTAACCGCGTCGTCGTTTTTAATAAAAGAAGGCTTGCTCGTTTGTGGGTATCCTGGTAGTACGAAAATTTAATTCGTAATACCAATACGCGAGGTCCTATGCTAGTGCCACTCGAATTGAGCTTAATTGCTATGCGAAAGGGATACGTGAGCCCCCAATTAGCGCTCGGATGGCGAATTGCTGGCTACATTGCAGAGTTCTTCGACGGTCTGGGGCAAATACGACTCGCAGCGGGAACGCAGGGGGATGCCGCTCTCGGGCTTACCATCATGTGTCAGAGACACAACAACGCCTTGCCCGTAACCGTAGCGCGCGGGGCGCGACCCTGGGACGTGTTCGCTTTTCACTACCTTTCCGGCACGGCGCTCAAGTTTACCGCCGTGCGTAGGTTGGTCGATCTTCCGAGAGAAATTCATGAACTCGAATATCGTTTCGA
>JAFGIB010000097.1 GCA_016929805.1 Deltaproteobacteria bacterium
CAAGTACCATCCTCGCCGGCCCTGCGGGCGCGCTCGGTTTTACAGGCGAATTGGCCGCCGACTTGTTTGCCCCCCTGAACGCTTACTTTTCCGGTGACGGCCGTGTTTGAACCGGTTCAGGGCTTGACAATCCGATCCGCTTCAGGCACCTCCTTACGAGGGCATCGATCGGGTTGACAAGCATTGTGATTTCAAGCTGACCGGTATTGTAGGAGCTGTCGCAATGGACATCTACGAAAAGGCCGCGGGAATCTTGCTCAAAGCAAAAAAAGCGGTCGCGTTCACCGGCGCCGGTGTTTCAGCGGAAAGTGGCATTCCTACTTTTCGCGATCCCGGCGGAATATGGGAAAAGTTTGAACCCGAGGAGATCGGAACAGTCCCCGCGTTGCTGCGAACCGCAAAAAACAATCCCGACTTGATCCGACGATTTCTGCTCGACACGGTTAAGGTATTCGAAAAGTCAAAAGCGAATCCGGCGCATCTCGGAGTTGCGAAACTGGAAGCGTTGGGGATCGTCGCCTCGGTGATCACTCAAAATATCGACGGATTGCATATCGACGCGGGGAGCCAAACCGTGTTTGAAGTTCACGGCAGCTTATTTCGGGCGCGCTGCCTTTCATGCGGTCAGCGGTTTCCGTTAGATCGCGCCGCGCTCTTTAAGCGCGCGCACGAGGCGCTGGATGACGAAGCGGGTTTTCGTATCGAGAATATGACGCGCATTTTACCCTCTTGTACATGTGGTGGACTCACCCGTCCGGACGTGGTGATGTTCGGAGAGTCGGTGCAACAGCTAGAAGAGGCGTTTCAAGCAACCACGGCGTGCGACGTTATGCTAATCCTCGGCACCTCGGGAGTCGTGTACCCCGCGGCCGCTTGTCCGGAGCAAGCATATCGAGCGGGAGCAAAACTTATCGAGATTAATCCGCGTGAGAGCTGCTTCGGCCCGATAGTAGACGTTTTTATCAAGACATCAGCCGCTACGGCGATGCCGTTGCTGATGCAGCTCGTCGAAAGCCGGTAGGTTCTCAAAAAGCGGAGGCGCGCAGAAGAGGATACCCAGGAGCGCGGGCGTTCGGCCCGCATTTTCTGGCTTTTTTTGGTATTGCGGCCAAGATGGCCGCGTTCCCGGGTCGTTACGCCACCACTTTTGAGAACGTACGAAAGACGCGTTTAACTATTCGATTTTCTTGTAGATATGCCGGCCGCTGCCTTCGATGAAACGCTTAATCATCTCGGGAACCTTCAGCATCCATTCGTGCACCGAATCTTGTACTAGAGAGATAAAGATGCTGTCGCCGATATCAGCCATAACGCCGTAGGCAAGAATCGTCTTATTCTGTCCATAGGGACGGACCGCGTAAAACCCCCAACCCGCTCTTAGCGTATGCGGCTTCTCTTCATCAACGTTGAAGGTAATGTCCCGACCGGCGGGATGGATATTCAGGTTGAGGTAATACGACACCTGAAAGAAATCGGTTCCTTGTTTAATAAAAACGAGTTGTCGATCGGGTTTTTTGTCGACCAGGCGAACCCCGATAATCCTCGGAAGCATGCGGTGATAATACTGGTAGTCGAGCAAGGCGTGCCATACGACCTTGGGCGACGAATTAATCACCTGCCAACTGGAACCTCCGATGAGCTTCCACTGCCCTCGCCTTTGGGTTGATGGGCGTACGACCAAATCGCCGTTTGCGAGTCGCTTTTGCTCCGTTTCGGTGAATCCTTGCTTCGCGGCGTTTTGAGCACACGCCCTATGGTCGGCCGGTAAACACGGAAATAGAATAAAAAACCCGAGTTGAACAGCGCCGGAATAAAAAACGGCCAGCATCAGACGGCGTCGTCGTGAATACATCATCGCCGGGTTGTGCCTGGGTCGATTCACCTTTTTCCCTGATTTACGTACAGTTAAAGCCTATCCCAGTAGGCCGCCGGCGACAGGGCCGACCGGGATAGGCTCTAAGTATCTCATTTGCGAAGCCTCTACAGATAGCCTGATCTACAACGCTCTTCCGTTCTCATGGTATAAGAATAGCACAGCGAGACAGTAGGTTCAGGTCAAGCTCTTTATGCCGAATCGTTCGATAAAAAAACTAAACGCATTCACAGTGTATGCTCTCGTGGCTTGTTCGCTCGCGGTGCTGACGATCAGCGCTTGCGGAAGCTCTACAGAGTCGTCCCAGCCACTCGTTCGCGCGCCGCTCGAGAAACAGCCTACTGAAGCCGTCGAAAGTCCGCCATTTGATCGACGCCGAATGCTCTCCGTTGATTCCCGCTTCGGCGACCTGATAAAAACGGTAAATAGCCTGGACCGGCAGGATCTGCATCATTCGGATCAAAGGTGCCTGTTGAGACACTCGGCCGTGACCCCGGGAAACTGGCTGCTCGAAGCCGACCTCGCGGTTGCGGTTCGACCTTTACCCGAGGCGCCGGCGGAGCTTTCACGGAGGCTCGAAAGCGTGACTGGAAAAATTCACCTCTTGACGCTGTGGGGCCGAATCGGCACGGAAGTCGGCGGAATCGTGCTTGTAGCGTTCACGACCACCTCGCCTTCAAGCGCTCGGCTTCCGGCGGTGGCGCTGTTTCTGACCGAGCGGGGCGTCTACCTGCGACATAGCGATCAGGACGCGGAACCGACCATGCAGCTTTTACAATTAGAGGACGTGGGACCGTCGCTGGCAAAAATCGCTTCACAAAAAGCCTTCACGCTCTACGTCACGGCGGATGCGGCGACGCCGATTAGCGCTTTATATGATTTATTGCAGCGACTTCCCTATCCGCGACACGAGGTCGCGCTCGCGGTTGCGCTGGCCGCGGAAACGCGACTTCCCGCGCCGCTGGCAGCCGAGACCGATAGCGAGGTCTGGTGTCCGGACGGTCTACCGCTATTGCTAGAAGATCTCCCCGAAGGCGATATGCCGCGCGCTGATATCGTCGCGGCGATCGCCGCGATCAGGGGAAAAACGCAAGCGTGCGTATCCAGCGCGGACGCGTCCGCGGCCGCGGGAGGCCGGGTGGTGGTCGCCTTCCGAGTCGGTGCGAGCGGCAAAGTCGAGAACCGCTGCCTGGTCGAAGACGATATTAAGAATCTCGCTCTTGCAAAATGTATTCTCTCGACCCTCGACGAGCTTCGCTTGCCGCCGCCGAATCCCACGGGACCGGTCGATATCCACCTGCCGTTGCGGCTTTCGCCCGAAGGCATCAGCGGCCAGAGGCCGGTTTGCGAATAGCTGCTATTGTCGCCTGATGTGCTAAATGAAGACTAAAAAAAGGTAAGCGTTCAAGGGTCAAACAAGTCGGCGGCCAATTCGCCCGTAAAACCGAGCGCGCCCGCAGGGCCGGCGAGGATGGTACTTGCTGTACC
>JAFGIB010000098.1 GCA_016929805.1 Deltaproteobacteria bacterium
GGTACAGCAAGTACCATCCTCGCCGGCCCTGCGGGCGCGCTCGGTTTTACGGGCGAATTGGCCGCCGACTTGTTTGACCCCTGAACGTTTACCTTTTGTCAGACCCTTTCACTTCGTTTTTAATCTTCCTCTACTAAAACAGTGTTCAGTTCTATCATCGCTCATCGACAGTTGCCGGCCTTACAACGATGAACGCCGCTTCGTCGACGAGGCGGTTTGCGGCTTTTTTGGCAAAATTCGCCATTCGATGTAGTTGATATTAGATGGAAGCCGCGCTGCGTTTTGGTAGAGGTCTGTCCAAAAGAACCCGCCCCATCGGTGTTTGCCTCGTCGCGGTGCCCTTGGTTCTAGCCTTGTGCACGGTTTCGGGAATGGGGAGCAATAAGCAGAGCGCGGTCTCTCCCGCACCGGCCCGTCAAGGCGCGACTCCGGAAACAGCTACGCGTCGTCGCCGCGCGAGCCAAACCGCCGCGCGAGCCCGGATCGAAAGCGCCGCGGCTACCTTATCAACGGCGAAAGATCGCGGGTTTTTGCATCAACCGGAGCGGGTTATCCTAGATAAGCTAATCAACAGTCCCGTGGTCCATATTAAAGACAGCCCCGGGGGACGAAGCGTCGCCTTCAGATTGAAGCTCGCGGACGGGACGCGAGCTTTCTATAAGCCGGAGCAACGCTTTTCCGCGGCGCAGTGGTACGCGGAAGTCGTCTCTTTCTATTTGGATCGTGCGCTCGGATTGAATCGCGTCGCTCCGACCGTAAGTAGACGGCTGCCCTGGGGAAAGATGAGCCGAGAGGCGGAGAAACACCCGCGTAAAAACGAGGTTGTGGTCGCCGAGGACGGCACGGTAAAAGGCGCGCTCATCTGGTGGCTTCCCAAAAGGCTGGTTCCGTTAGAAACACCCGCGGGATGGGAAAATTGGGTTCGTATTGAACCCTGGCCGAAATGGAAAGTCTCCCCGTGCCAGCGGCCGAAAGAGTATGTCGATGCGCTTAAAAAACAACGCGCGGCGCGCGGAAAAAGCCTCGCTTTACTCTATTTTCAGGCTCCTGAACCCGGCCGGCCGGAACGAGGCGCGGAACTTTCCGACATGATGGTTTTTGATTTTCTAACGCTCAATCTCGACCGTTGGGGCGGAGATAACTGTAACGTTTTATTACACGGGCCGGGCGGTCCTTTGATCTTTTTAGACAACGGAGCGGGCTTTTCCGAAGGGCCGGCGCGCCGTAATTTAATGGACGAAAGGCTTCGGGTGGTGCAGCGCTTTAGACGAAGCACCGTCGATGCTTTGCAACGATTCGAGATAAGAAAGTTCAAGGATGTTTTAAAGCGAGATCGCCTGGCGCCCTTGTTGAACGAGTCCGACCTCAAAGGGCTGGAGATCCGAAGACGCGCGGTTTTGAAACGGGTTTCTGACTTGAAAGCCCAATTCGGCGAGGAAGCCGTTTTGCCGTGGTGATGCCGAGCGATACGCCTCGCTCGCTCGGCTATAGGAAGCCGGCGGACTGGGAGTTACACCAGAAGTGTTTTGTTGCCTGGCCCGCGGTGGACGCCTATTGGGAAGGCCACGTTCGAGAAGCGCAAGAGGCGTTCGCCGAGCTGTGCGCCGCGATTGCGGATGGAACGGCGCGCAACGAGCAACTCAACGTTCTCGTAAGCGACGAGCGTAACGAGCAGCGGGCTCGAAAAGCGTTGCACAACCTCGAGGTTTGTTATCTCCGCATGCCTTACGGCGATAGTTGGCTGCGCGATACGGGTCCGGTCTTTCTGACTAGCGAAAAGGGAGAACTCGCGGCGGCGTGCTTCGCTTTTAACGGTTGGGGACGAAAATATCTCTATCCGCATGACGACACCGTAGCCGGCGACCTGGTGCGCGCGCTCGGCGTAAAGAGTCTATTCTTTCCGTGGGTCATGGAGGGCGGAGCGATCGATAGCGACGGAGAGGGTACCTGCCTCGCCTCGCGCGATTGCCTTTTTGATAAACAGCGCAATCCCGACCAAAACGAAACGAATATGACCGAGAGGCTGCGGCAAGCCCTGGGATTCGATCGAATACTGTGGCTTGATGGAAGTCTGCTAAACGATCATACGGACGGGCATGTCGACACCTTGGCGCGCTTCGTAGCGCCGGGCGTGGTTATTTGTATGGAGCCGTTAGACCACGACGATCCGAACGCGGCCGTTCTGCGGGAGGTGGAGCGTCAGCTTCGCGCTTTTCGCGATGCAAAAGGACGAATGCTCACGGTCGAGCGCATCGCCGCGCCCGGGCCCGTATTCGGTCGAAACCAACAACTTTTGCCGGCCAGCTATCTAAACTTTTATATTAGCAACAATCACGTGATCGTTCCGACCTACGGAACCGAGCACGATAGACGGGCGATCGATCAGATCGCCGCTCTCTTTCCCGGCCGACGAACCATCGGGCTGAAGGCAAACGCGATCCTCGAAGGTGGGGGCGCCTTTCACTGTATTACGCTCGCTTTACCGGCCGTCGATAGGGTTGATCTATGAACCCGAATAAAAAGCGAATTCGTTTAGCTGTTGCGCAGCTCGCCATGGTTCAAGACCGGGCGGATAACCTCGAGCGCGCCCGCGAACAGGTGCGCGAAGCCGCCTCGCGAGGAGCCCAAATCGTCTTATTACCCGAGCTATTCGATACCCTCTATTTCCCACGGGTGCAGGACCAGAAGTACTTCCGATGGGCTCGAAGCGTCGGCGAATGCGAGTCGGTCGAAAGCCTCAGACGCCTGGCGCAAGAGCTCAGAGTCGTACTGCCGATATCCTTTTTTGAAAAGAGCGGCGAGGCCTATTTCAATAGCGTTGCGGTCGTGGACGCGGATGGAGAGATTCTCGGCGTTTATCGCAAATCTCACATACCCGATGGCGTCGGATATCAAGAAAAGTTCTATTTTCGGCCCGGCAATACCGGATTTCGCGTGTTTCAAACCCGCTATGGATGTATCGGCGTCGGCATCTGCTGGGACCAGTGGTTTTTCGAATCGTCCAGAGCCATGACGTTAAAAGGCGCCGATATCCTGCTTTATCCGAGCGCTATCGGCTCTGAGCCCGAGCATCCGGAAATCGACACGAAAGAGGCGTGGCAACGGGTGATGATCGGTCAAGCGGTCGGCAACGCGGTCGTGGTCGCGGCCGCGAATCGCACCGGAGACGAGGACGGGCAACGTTTTTATGGAAGCTCATTCATCGCGGACCATACCGGCGAAAAACGGGCCGAGCTGGACGCCGATGTCCAAGGAATCGCGTGGGCCGATTTCGATCTCGAGGCCGTGCGCCGCCATCGCCGTTGGTTCGGCCTCTTGAGCGATCGACGCCCGGAGCTTTATCAAGGGTTGGTCATAGACCCGAATCGAGTGCGAAATAATTGGACATAAGGTCGCTTCTCGGGTATGTAACTGTAAGTTTATTGCGTAAAATGGCTCTAATCGGCGTCAAGTCGGAGGAGGTGGTCATGAAGGCTTATGCGTTTCAAGTACTACTTGTACTAGTTATCGCGGCGTTCTCGGAGCTAGGGTGCGGGAGCGATGATGATACGGGCGAGGGCCAGTCGGCAGGAACGGGCGGCGCAGGTGCGGCCGGGAGCATAACCGGTGGTGCCACAGGGGCAGTCGGTGGCGTGGGAGGAGCATCAGGAGAAGTCGGCGGCACGACTAGCACAACCGGAGGGACCGGCGGAACCGGCGGAACCGGAGCGAGCGCTGGGACGGGAGGAACCGGAGCGAGCGCCGGGACCGGCGGAACCGGAGCAACAGGACCCGCTGGCACGGGAGGCACGCAGCCGGCAACGGGAGGCTCACCGGCGGGCGATGCGGGTGTAGACGCCGAGCCCGCGCAAACCGACGCCGGGTCCACCACCGGCGGTGGAGTCCTGCCGGAGGTCGCTAGCGTCGAGGAGGACGGGCCCTTTGAAGCGATCATTGACACCAGCGGTGAACACCACGTATGGCGTCCCGCCGTGCTCGGAGAGAATGGGCTCAAGCATCCGGTCTTCGTTTGGGGCACGGGATTCGGTTCGACGCCGACCAACTACGACGATTTCTTTATCCGGTTTGCGACGCACGGCTTCGTGGTCGTGGCGCCGACGCCGGCCTCGCTCAGTGCGAGCAATATGAGCGCGGCGCTGGAATGGATCGTGGGACAAAACGACGCGCAGGGTAGCGTTTTTTACCAGAAGCTGGACCTGGAACGTATCGCCATGGGCGGCCACTCCCAGGGCTCGATGGCGACCTTTAATGTAGAAGCGACTGAAACCAGGCTGAAGACCACGATTCATATCGCGGGCGGCTCTTCCGATGGCCTCGGCTCCTCGAAAGTCAAGACTCCGACGGCCTACATCTGTGGCGAGACCGACTTCCTTCTGCCGCAATGCATGACCGACTTTGAGAACGTAGGGGACCAGCCGACGTTTTTCTCCGAGCTAGCGGGCGTGGACCACATTTATTGTGCGCGCGAGGCTCTGCCGGGCATGATCGCTTGGTTGCGTTGGCATCTAGCGGACGAAAAGTGGCGTAGCGCCATGTTCACCGGACCCGATGGCGAGTTCTTCCAGGGCATTTGGAATTCGCAGACCAAGAATTGGAATTGGTAGTGCCGACAACCGTACCTTTGTAACCCTTCAGGGGGGTACTGCTGTTTGACTACGACGGCGGCCGATTCATCCCGTAAAACCGGCTTTCGTCCTCGCGCCGGCTCGTCAGGTAC
>JAFGIB010000099.1 GCA_016929805.1 Deltaproteobacteria bacterium
GGTACTTGCTGTACCTGACGAGCCGGCCCGAGGACGAAAGCCGGTTTTACGGGATGAATTGGCCGCCGTCGTAGTCAAACAGCAGTATCCCCCTGAACGGTTACCTCTTAGTCCGCGCGTCTTGAAACGTGCGATTGATGTTTCGAATGACTTGACGCTTACTGAAGTGAACGCTAAGCGAGTTTCAAAGGGATATCGTAAATGGCTGCAACAGCGTTAGGATACATAAACCCACCGAAAAGTCCGGTTGATAGGGGAGGATCGTGGTAAGCAGATTTTTTAAGAGATTCACGCGTTTCGTTGACGCTTTCGAAAAAAACGAAAGTGCGGACGAGTAAGTGATCTATAAAGTCGCCTATAGCGCCAGTGTGAACATCGCCCCTTGGTGCGGTGTGCCCGACGAAAGTTTATTGAAGATCAAAAAGACATCGCCATGAAAACCACTCGGTCGGTTATTGAAGAGATATTTATACATCCGCCGATTAGCGAGGCCGAGCTACAACAACGTCTATCGGCGGCTGATGAAAAGAAAGCGCGTCGGCTTTTAACCGAACGACTAGAGCAGTCGCGGGTGCGCTCGGAGGAATTCGCCCTCTTTTTGGAGGTCTACTCCATTCTCGGAATAGGCGAACAACGTTCACGACTGCTCCGAATCGCCGCTGACAAACAGAAAGATTCGTTGGTGAGAACCTTGGCGATGACGGTGCTCGCCGATCACGATCCGCAGTATTTGGACAAAGAGCTTGAAAACCTCGATCCGCAGGATTTTGCTCAATTGGCCGATCGACCCTTGATCGAGCTGATGACCTCGATTGAGGTTAATCCGGATACGGCAAAAGAGGTAACCGATTTTTTATTGGAGACTCCGGAAGAGATGCGGGAGTTTCTCCTATTTCGCCTCGGCAAGTGCCGCAGGGAGGCCGGGGTTTCCGCGGCGACGGTCTATGCCTACGCTTTGCGTTGCGAAGCCTTGGCGCCGTTACATTCAATCATGATAGACGCCGTTGTCGAAGAGGGAAACCAGGATGGAATCGCTTTACTTCGCGAGCTTCGGCTTTCCGCGCCCAACCCGGAAGCGCATCGACTGCTACAAGGCGCCTTAATGCGGATGGGGACGCGGGCGATAGACCCGAATTACCGCGCGAAACCGCCCGTCGGTAAGGCCTATCTCGGAAGCTGTGACGGACAAGGCGCTTTCGTCGTCGTGGGTTGTTTTGCCAAACCGAACGGCTCTTCGACAACCGCGAATCTATGTATCCGCGCGGCTTCCGATATCCGCGACGGATTTGTCATCGCACGCTATACCGAAGCTGAGCTACAGGTGGCGATCAAGCGCTTGCGCGAGGGTACAGGTTGCGAGTTTGTGGAGATTTCGCTGGAAGAGGCCGCGGCGCTTGTGGCCTCGGCGGAAGAGCGCACTCGCGCGTTGAAATTATCGCTGCCGGAAGAGTCGCGCTCTGCGATAACGCTCTTTCGCCAATTCAGCAGGCGGAGCGATAGAGAAGACGAGCCACAGCTTGCGCCGCCGGCCGCGCCGTCGCTCTCCCAAGTCAGGCGCCTGCTAAAAAAGCGAATTTATCGCAGTTGGTATTTCGACGCCGGAGACCTCAACGAGGCGTGTGTCCCGCCGCCTCCGGAAATCCCTGCAAAACGGAACTGGGTGCGGGTGGCGGCGGCGAAGCTCGATATCCCCTCGGTCCGAAACCGTCTGGTCGCCATGGCCGAGCATATGTCGAAATGGCACGCTTACCGGGGAGAGACCGAGCCTGCGGCCCTATGCCTTGCGCTCGCGCGGTCGAGCGAAAGCGAGTTTGCGGAAAGCGCATTGGTCAGGGTGATGTTGGAGCGCACCTGCGAAATCGTGCGACACGCGGAGGAAAAAGAATTAAGCGTATTCGGATCTCCAGAAATCAGACAAGGCCTAAAATCCAAGTTTTTTAGAGATCTTAAATCGCCCAAGGGCAAGCACGTCGCGTTGTTGGACTTTACCGAGGTCGTTCTCTCCTCCATAGACAGCGTTCTGACCTCGGTGCCGGGCGACCGCCGCCCGCGAGACGAAGAAAAACCGATGATAGCGTATACGATAAGTAAATCGTTCTTAAATTTCGTGGTCGACGCCCGCAGCAAATCGCTGGAAAAGCAGATGCTGGCCATGGCGACGACGTTGTGTAAACGCTGCCGTCTCACGCGGGACGAGTGTTATGACATCGGATATACGGTCGCGCTTGAACTGCTCACTTTTATGGATGAAGTCTGCTCCAGATGTCCCGGCGCCTGTACCTTAAGACCTAACGCTAACGCCGCTGATCTGTTCTTTTCGCCCCATCATCCGGTGGACCTTTTTCTGACCGACGATCTGGACGACGACTCCCTCTAGAATCGCAGCCCGCGTTTTTTCAGAAGCAAAACCGATAGAACTGATCACGCCTAGAGAACAGAACTGACCCGGATGGTAAGAAAACGAAAGGACAACGCAGAGCTGCAGGATAAGATGCAACGCCCGAGATCGAAAAACGTTTTCGCGACTCTGAACCGTTTCGCTCAAAAAGCGCGGCTGTAGTATTTGAGCTCGAAATCGGCATGATAGAGATCAAGGGGTTCGTGGGTTGGATATGAATGGACGTCCGAGACTATCAATTCCGCGTCGCGTTTTTTTGGGTTTCGCTTTGGTATTGACCGTATCCGGGCTCGTGTCCGTGGCCGGCATCGTTCAGCATCAGCGCACGGCCGCGACCCTACGTCTTTTACACGAGGGTTTTCTACCGCTCGCGCTCGCGGTCGGTGAAATCCGAGCGACCCAATCCGTATTCGACACGCTGCTCGATCGGGTTCTGTTCGAGCGCGACACCCGGGCGACCCAAGCCTGGTTTAATCGGGCGCGGGGCCGGCGGCCGGTTCGTTTGCAAAAAGCGCTCGCTGGCATCAGCAGGGTCGAGGCTTTGGCGCCGCCGTCGTTTGCGCACGCGAAGATCGCGGAGTCGAGGCGTGGGCTCGAGCACGTGAACAAAACGCTAAACGAAATCGACGAGCGCTACCGGGCCTTGTTCAGCGCTTTGGAAGCCGAGGATAAAAAGGGCGCTGAGCGTATTTTAGGAGATCTACGAGGACATGAGCGGACCATCGCCCGTCGATTGGGCGTGGTTTCGGAGATCATTCAAGAGCAAATCGCCGCTATCAGCGAAAACGCTTCCAAAGAGCAGAATCAATCGATCGCCGTTCTCACGGTTCTAATTCTCGTATCTCTTGCAGTCGGCGTGCTCGTGACCTGGTGGTCGCAACGCATGCTTTCACCGCTGCCCTTATTGCAAAAACGTGTCGAGGCGGTCGAAAGGGGAGACTTCGTGCATCAACTCGGCCCCACCACCGACGACGAAATCGGACGGCTGGCGCGCCAATTCGAACAGATGGTCGCCGCTCTGGCCGCGCGCGATTCCAGCCTCCGGCAAGCGACCGAACGGCTGCGCGGCCTGCAACAAATGCAGGAACAGATCGTCGCGGGATTGCGCGCGGCGGTGCTGGTGATCGACGGTCAAAAGGTGATCCGCAGCAGCAACCCGGCGGCGAACGCCTTATTCGGCATCGGCCCGGAAGCGATCGGTCGAACGCTATCGGACACCGGGTTATTGAAGCGTTTGACCCCGTTGGCAAACGCGATTGCGGAAGTCGTCTCCGGATCTGATAGAGCGGTTATCAGCTCCGCGATTCTAATGGGAAATCCCGAAAGGAAGCTCGACGTTCTATTGACGCCCTTCGGAGCCGAACCGCCGGTGGGCCGCGATCGGGCGGTTTTATTGGTGGCCGAGGACGTAACCGAGGAATTGCGCACCAAGGAACGGCTGATCCAGACCGAACGGCTGGCCGCGATCGGACGCATGGCGGCTCACGTCACCCACGAAGTTCGCAGCCCCCTCTCGAGCATCGGACTTAATATGGAGCTGCTGGAGGACGAGCTACCGCGGCTCAACCCCGAAGCCCAAGCGTTGATCAGCGCGATCAAGCGCGAGGTCGAAAGCCTCGCCGCGATTACCGAGGAATATCTAAGGGTCGCGCGGCTACCGAACCCGCGACTCGAACGCGAGGACCTGGCGGAAGTCGTCCGTTCCACGGTGCAGTTCCTGACTCCGGAGATCGAATCCTTCGGTATTGAGATTCACATGGATAGCGATAGCACGCTTCCCCCGGTAGCGGTGGACGAGGGACAAATCCGGCAGGTCCTGATGAACCTGCTAAAAAATGCTCGCGAGGCGATGCCGAACGGCGGTCGAGTGAACGTTGAGGTACGCAACGGCGAAGGCGGCGTGCTGGTACGCGTCCGCGATCAAGGCGTCGGCATCGAACCGGAGCAACTCGAGTATTTATTCGATCTATTCTATACGACGAAGAAATATGGAACGGGGCTGGGGCTTCCTCTTACCCAACAGATCGTGCTCGCCCATGAAGGCCGCATTCGCTGCGAGAGCGTCAAGGGAGAAGGGACGACTTTTGAGCTTTGGTTTCCGGCCATACGCAACCAATCGCGCGCTTCGTCCACGTCGACGTAGAGAACATCATCGTAACAATAGGCAAAGACAGCAGGAGTGATTCAAGTGACAAGAAACGACGCCAGAGACTCAGATGCGATCCGAACGGTGACCGTTGAAACCGGTTTTCAACACTATCCCGAGGGGTCGGTGCTGTACGGCTGCGGAAAAACCCGACTATTGATCTCGGCTTCAGTCGAAGCGGGGGTCAAGCCTTTTCTCACGGGTAGCGGCAAGGGCTGGATAACCTCGGAATATGAAATGCATCCGCGAGCCAACCGCGAGCGTCAGCGCCGCGAGGGTCGACGAATACAACCGAGCGGTCGCACCCAAGAGATACAGCGCTTGATCGGACGGGCATTGCGGGCCGCGGTACATCTAAAAAAATTGGGCGAGCGCACCATAACCGTGGATTGCGACGTGCTCGACGCGGACGGTGGAACGCGTACCGCCGCGATCACGGGCGGGTATATCGCTTTGGTCCTGGCTCTGGATGGGCTGCGCAAGCGCGGATTGGTGGAGCCCGGGGTTCTGAGGGAACCGCTCGCGGCGGTGAGCGTCGGTCTGGTCAACGGAAAAGCGATGCTGGACCTGTGTTACGCCGAGGATTCAAACGCCCAAGTCGACTTAAACGTCGTGGCGACCCAATCCGGCTCGCTCATCGAGGTTCAGGGCACGGCCGAACACGCTCCGGTCACGCGAGCGCAATTCGACCGACTAGTCGATCTCGCGTTGAAGGGGACTTCCGAGTTGATCGCGGTGCAAAACAGAGTTTTGGAGCGGGCCGAAATCGACGTAACGCGCCTTCTCGGATGAAATCCGCGCCGCGCGCGACCACGAAGCCCTTGAGTGTTGCCGTTCGGTGAGTTAAAGTCCGGCTCTCGGTTTTCCGGGGAATAGCTCAGCCTGGTAGAGCGCCTGCTTTGGGAGCAGGAGGTCGTCGGTTCAAATCCGGCTTCCCCGACTAGAATTAGCTAAATACTTACGGGGGTTTAGACGAGAGGGAAAAACAGAGAATGAGAGACCTTTTAGGTTTTCTCATCTCTTTCTCATTTCGGTTTTACGCGAGCCGCGATTCTCGTTTCTCTGGCTTCTAGCCCTTGCCATAACCGCCCTACTCAACCGCAAGCTCTGGGCAACGGAACGACCATCCGCGAGGCGAACGAGCGTTATCAGCGCGCTGGTTGTCGCGCCACACGCCTACATCGCCGAGCACTCCATAACCGAAGCGACCTACAAGGGGGAGGTCGCTGTTGCCGTTGTGCGCCCTGCGACCGCTCAAGTTCTCGCGGCAATAGCGCCGCCAATAAAAAGGCTCGCGGTGATGAAACCACCCGAGCCCGTGACCCATAGGAGGTTAAGTCCCATGAGTAATAGAAATTGTAGCACAAAAGA
>JAFGIB010000100.1 GCA_016929805.1 Deltaproteobacteria bacterium
CCATAGGCATTAACCAAAATTAGTCGACGAACATGAAAACGCCGTAGCGCGCGGGCTTGTCCCGCGCTGATCAGACGACAACGGACGACCGGTATTGTCGCAAGCGTTTTATTCGTGGAATGATGGTTTTTCCGCACAACAATTCGTTGTTGGGTTACGGTTTTGCGGAGGACAAGCCCCCGCGCTACGAGGTTTTTCGCTGTTATTTATGGTTAACGCCTATGGGGTTAGAGGGTGGCGCAATGTGAAGGCGACCGGTCGAAATAAACCCGCCAAATGCGGCCGCGCTCGCACTCCGGGGTGTCTTTGGCGGGTTTATTTCGAACAGCCTCCAAAGGTCTAAATTGGCTCCGTAATGGCCCATCTATCCGTAATCTTGTCATCTCTATATTTAACCATCGCAAGACCATTGATTTCACTATCTGCTCTAATTCCTCGGATAACGTAACGAAAGAACAATATGTCCTCGTCAAATGCCATCTCATTGATTACGATTTTCATGTTAGGAAACAACTGAAATAGCAGCCTGAACATTTCTTTCAATCCATCTCTATTCTTGGGGAGATCTAATTGAGGGGTATGGTTGACAAAGTCTTCAGCCACGAATTGGTCAATCCAATATTCCATTGATTTTATATCTCTATTATTCACGTACTCATGAAAAAAACGTTTTTCATTTGCTTTGATATTTTCAGAAGTCATTCAATCCGCCCTTCCTGCAGCTCTATCCGGCGATTCGCGAGGTGAAAATACCGGTCGTCATGGGTAATCACGATAACGGTCTTACCTCGATCGATAAGCTCCGGAATTAATTTGTTATAATAAGTAGATTTAAAACTCGGGTCCTGGTCCGCCGCCCATTCGTCGAATAAATAGACCGGCCGGTCTTCCAGAAAAGCCGTAAGCAAGGCGAGCCGCTTTTTCTGCCCTTGAGACAACTCAATGGAGGTAAGCTCCCGACCTCGGATTCCTACTACGCGGTCGAGTTTGAGCTCTTGCAGGTACCCGCGCGCCCGTTCGGTGAGATCGTCCCTATCTAAACCCAATAAACTTTCGAATAGATAGAAATCGGAAAACACCGCGGAGAAAAGCTGCCGATACGAATCCCGATTCTCGTCGCTCACCGGCTTTCCGTCCCACAAGATCTCGCCCTGTTCGGGTTGGTACAGACCCGTTATGATCTTCGCAAGGGTCGTCTTACCGCTGCCGTTTCCTCCCGTGATAAACAGAAGCTCTTTCGGTCGAATCTGTAGATCGATAGGGCCGAGCCTGAACTCGCGGTCGGTTCCAGGGCCGGCGTAGCTCATGGTCGCGCCGCGCAGACGAATCGATTTCCATGTGCTTGTCTCGTTTGCCGGGGCGCTCTGCTCTTCTCCCTCCGCGCCGAGCCTAATGCCGAGAGATTCAACGCGACGAAATGCAATCGAAGCGCTCGTTAAAACCGGAATGATCCGCAACAAGCTGTTCACGGATCCCATGAGATAGAGACAGGTCAGCAAGTATCCGGAGACAACTCGGGAAACCGAATCGTGAAGTATCGGCATAAGGAATATAACCAATCCGAGCACGGTGAAAAAAAAGAAATTACTGGTGATGCGAGCGAGAAAATAGCGCGAATGTGCCCTAATCGTATCGTTCATCAAGCTATCCGTGGTCTCAGTCACTTCGTTCTCGATAAAGGCGCGACGTCTCGACCGGTGTAGCTTCAGCTCCTTAGTGCCTTCGGTAAGCGCGCGAAAATGGCGATAGAGTCGGTCGTGTTGATCCCGGGCCATTTCAAAAAAACGGGAGGCGTGCTTTGAGATCAACCAGTGAAGCGTCCCGCCGATCATAACCAAAAACGCAAGCAGCAGCATCGCCTTCCAGGATAGATACGTGAGATACGCGCCGCCGCCCAACAAAACCGCGAAAGCGACCGCGTAGCTCGGCAGCGACAAGAGGGTGTAGTTTATCGTTTCGATGTCGGCGGTGAGCGCGGCGTACACCTTCTCGCGACCGACGACCTCGAATTGTCTGAACGGCACGCGTAGCAATTTGCTGATTATCGACTTTCGCAAAGAGGCGACCGACCTCTGGGAATAACGCATGAGCGTGATTTCCGATACGTAGTTGGATAAAAGCCGCCCGAGAACCATTCCGATGAAGGCGACGATCAGAATTTCGGAAATTCGGTCGGTCGCGGTGAGTGCGCGATGGACGACGATGATAAGGCCGGTATTGAGGGCGCCGCTGAGAATGGACGCAAGCGACGCGAGTACAACAATACCGGGAGCTGAACGAACAAGGAATATGAGAACCTGCATATCGATTACTCTCTTACGATACACCTTTTTATAGTCTTTCGCGGGTGTACCTTAACGTTGCAAAAAACGTCGAGCGGAAACGCGAAAAACGCGATGAAATAGGGGCGCGCGCGTTTTTTGGGCCGCAGCTTAGTGCGCCCTAAGTGAGGTCCAAAAAAAGTGAGCACGCCAGTTCGCGCTGTTTTTCGCGAGCGAAGCGCTTTACGCCGACGGATTCTTTGCAACGTTAAGGTGTATTGCCCTTTGGCTACGAACACGGAAAATTGGTCCGGTAATAACCGCTGTGCTCGGATCCTTTATACGCCTTAATAAAAACCTAACCCCGTTCGTATCGACAACTAGTGAAGCTTTTCCGCTCTTTTATTTTGCTTTCGGTACTAATCATCGCCGGCGCAATAGTCAGCGCCTCCTTCCGGATATTTCGACTGGAAAAAGACGAGCTCTTTCACGAAAGCCACGTGTATACGCTGAATGAGCTGGCAGAAAAGCCCGGTTCCACCGCGATCAGCGCGCGCGTGGATACGGTAGAGCTTCGCGCCGGGGAAGAGGCGGTATTCGAAGTCTGTCTACAGGATCCGCTGACACATGAACGCTGGCGAAACGCCTTTGAATTCGCAGTTTTGTACCTCGATCAGATGAAACTCATGTTTAAAACACCCTTAGACCAAGCGCATCTCGAAACGGTTAAACGCGACGGTGAAATCGCTTGCCTGGTCCTGGGAGGCGGCCGAATCGAGCTTTCCGGAATCTACAGCATCGAAGCCGTGTGGCACGAAAATCCCCCGCCGCAAGAGATAATGAAGGTAGGTTTTTATTCGCGCGTACTCGGCCGAACGGCTTTACTCGTTCTGGACCGACTACTGGTTATTGCGATCGCAATCGGAGCGATGCTTCTCGTTCTTACGGCGTTTTTCGCCTCGACATATAGACGAACGGTCGTGACCACTGACCGGTTGATCACTCGAGAAGAGAAGCGGGATACTGAACACCTGGTGGGAATTACCGAACGTCTCCGCCTGTTGTTGATCGCGGTGTCATGCGTTGCGGTTTTTTGGGCGGCGATCAGTTGGTTACCTCTGTTTGGATCAACAATGGTCTTTATTAAAGGGTTGCTGTTGGCGTTTGTCGAAGTAGCCGTAGCTGTCTGGCTAGCTCGGCGTTTAGTCAAAAATGGCGGTTTCATGGGCTTTCTCGCTTTGACGGCTCCAAGTCGTCGCCCTCTACTTCGGCTCGGAATCGGCGTGTTGTGCGCCGGCGGGCTCGTACTTATCGCAAGGACCGCCCTAGACTCAATTCCGTCCACCTCGGAGGCGCCCATACAGACGTTCATCGCTTGGCCGAGCGGAATGCTCTGCTTCGCGGCGTTAGGTGCCATCGCGCCCCTTGGCGAGGAGCTTTTTTTTCGCGGATTTGTCTATCGGTCGCTTCTTATATTCGGCCGCATCTTCGCCTTTATCATCACGCTAGTCGCATTTGTTGGATTTCACCTCCCGCAGGTATGGGGAAACTGGGGAGGGCTCGCGGCGCTGGTCGTAACAGGCGCCGTTTTGAACGCCTTGAGAGCCGATAGCGGCTCCACCTTATTACCGGCTGTTACCCACCTTCTCTACAATTTCGTTCTATCTTGGAGTTCTTTGTAGGGTAGCTCTAGCATCCGCCCCTCAGTGGTGGTAACTACTTGCCTTCTGGAAGCCGAGCAAACTCAAAGCATCAGCTCTCTTCTTCACAAGCCCACAGGTGAACGATTATGGCAAGTCTTCACGATTTCGTAAAAACAGCCGAAATGCGCAAAAAAGTGATCGACCACTCCCTTCGCGTGCTCGATGCCGAAGTAGCGGACAAGCGCGGTCTCGGGGGAATCGCGGTCAAAGCGGGATACAAAGTGGTCAACGGAATTCACCCGAAATTTATCCGGGGAGTCGTAGACGCCTTACTCGACGAATTTCTCGATGCATTGGACCCGATATATCGAGAGGCGCTCGAAAAGAGTATATCTCCGCGCGATCATCTGGTTGCGAATCCAGACCGCGTAGCCGAGTCGTTACTCGCGATAACCGACGCGAAGGCCTTAAAAGCAAAAAACAAGTTAGTAAAAAAGACCTATGAGAAGCTACGCTCGGGAGCAAAAGAACACGTCATCGCCGCTGTTCCTCGGCTCGGAGATATGTTGGCGACCTACGTGGCGGCAGCCTAAAGACGCGGTTCGATAGCTCGCCGGAAGCTTATAAGAACATGGTGAAGAACGCCCGTATTAAGCTAGAGGAAGTCGTACGGTCTCATATGGATAGTGCAAACGACGACGACGTTCGTCTCGTAGTATCCGTGGCCGGCCTGCTGGCGTGCGTCGCCTATTCCGACCGACAATACACCCCATCCGAACGTCAGAAGGTTAGAAGCGAGCTCGAGCGCATTCACGGTTTGTCGAACGAAGGAATAGAGGGGATATGTAAGATTCTAGACGAAAGAATTTTCGATCTCACCGCGACGTCGTCTCAAATTTATTTAAGGGACTTGAGCGAGCTCGCCGATTACGAGACGAAAATCGATGTGCTCGACGTGTTGATGAGCCTTGCGGCGGCTGACGAATCGGTTTCGGTAGTAGAAACCAATTTATTGCGTCGAGCTGCAACAGCGTTGGGGTTGTCATCGGACGACTACAACACGATACAGCGACGATATCGCGACAAGCTAGCGGTGCTTCAAAAAGGCTAGGTTCGCGTCGTAATATGTAGCCGACGTTCCGAAATATACCCAAATTGGGATACAATTATTTTTCTCTTTTGCTTTTATCTCTTCAAGAACAAAGGCAAATGACGTAAAATAACGGGGAGTAATGCTATGACTGCTCATCTTGTGATACTCTCCGGCAGTCCGGATAGACGTCCGATAATGGTCGTCGACGATGAACCGATCATTTTACGTTCGCTAAGACGCCAATTAAACCGATGGGGATATTCGGTGGTCACCGCGGAGCAAGGTTCCAGCGCGTTGTTGATCTGTCGCGATTTCAAACCGTGTTTGGTAATCACCGACCTTTTAATGCCGGAGATGGACGGTTACGAGCTGATGCGTCGGTTACGCGAGGAGTACGGTACTTTAACCCCTCCGCTAGCGGTGCTAACCGGAGACACGCGAAGGCGCGACCTCAGAGCGCAGCCCGGTGTAATATCGGTTTTACTCAAGCCGGCGCCGCTCTCCTACCTTCGTACGCTCGTCGATTCGGTGTGCTCGGCGCATCGCCGCCCGCCCTACATTCTACCCGAAGACTCAGAAGAGACGCCTTTTGTAGCGTAAAACGCTTGGTCCGAGGTTGTTTGGGGACTATCCGTTTCCACGCAACGGTAACGCGTATCTTCTCGAAGGTGAGCTTGCCGCGCGGCCAGGATCGCGGGCTTCAGGAATACCGCAGGAGCAAATATTCCGGGTTGCGTCTGTCCTCGCTCCGCGAAAAAAAAACCAAGGTCGTTTACGACGTCGTATAGCTCTTCTCCCTGCTCCAATAGACGGCAGTTACGTTTCATTATATCGGCATAGATGAGATCGAAGGCGTCTACGCTCCAAGCGTGGGTATCGTGTAAAAGTACAACTCCTCCTCGTTGTCCCGTTTCCCTCTCGAGCCTTTCGAGCACCCGTTTCCAGGTATGCAAAACCTCTTGCGCCGATGTTGAAAGCCAATCCGCCATGCCGATATTCCACAAAACGGTCGTGTAACCTCTTTCGGCGAGCATCTTGTCTACGATCGGCGACCTCGATCCATGAGGCGGGCGGAACAACCAGGTACGCCGGCCGAATACCCGTTGAAAAAGCTCGTCGTTTTCCTCGAGCTGTTCTCGTACGGATTGCTGATCCATGCGAAACATACGCTTATGATCAACCGAATGGCTGCCAATCGTATGCCCCCTGCGCAAGGCTTCCCGCGCGATTTCTACAGCGTAACGGTTGCGTTTATCTTGACCTCGGAATCGACTCGCAGAGAAAAAAAAGGTCGCCTTTACCGAAACCGCGTCGAGCTTATCGAGTAGCATCGGCGTAAAACGGGGATCCGGGCCGTCGTCGAAGGTGAAATGGATGATACGGTGAGCGGTCGCTCCGGAAATGATCAATCCGTTAGCCAAACCGCTCGCTAAGCCAGTCGTCTCTTCACCCCTGTATGATTGCTCATCTTGAGAAACCGCAACGATCGCAAACAGACAGCACACGGACGCGGTAAGCCCGAATGCTACATACGCCGACCTAAACCAGAAGCTCATCTGATCGAGTTTAGCATGATTAGTAAAAACTCTCACAACGGGGTTTTGTTTTAATGTAAGCGTTCAGGGGGGCAAACAAGTCGGCGGCCAAGTCGCCCGTAAAACCGAGCGCGCCCGCAGGGCCGGCGAGGATGGTACTTGC
>JAFGIB010000007.1 GCA_016929805.1 Deltaproteobacteria bacterium
CGCCGGCTCGTCAGGTACAGCAAGTACCATCCTCGCCGGCCCTGCGGGCGCGCTCGGTTTTACGGGCGAATTGGCCGCCGACTTGTTCGACCCCTGAACGCTTACAAAAAAACAACTCTGGGCATAAGGTATACACCGAGCGCGGCGTCGCTAGGGGACCGAAATTAACCTTAACGTTGCAAAAAATCCGACGGCGTAAAGCGCTTCGCTCGCGTAAGATAACGAAACTCTAGCCTAAGGGCGTGCCCGCTTTTTTTGGACCTCACTTAAGGCGCGCGAGGCTGTTGTTAATAGTTCCGTGCGTCCTTATTTCATCGCTTTTTTCGCGTTTGCGCTCGGCGTTCTATGCAACGTTAAAGCTAACTGTTCGCTTTAATAATCCATACCGCTAGGCATGCCGCCCGCAGCCGGTTTTTCTTCTTTCGGCTTCTCCGCGACCATGGCTTGCGTCGTCAACATCAAACCGGCGACGGATGAGGCGTTTTGTAGCGCGATACGGACGACTTTGGTCGGATCGATAATACCCGCTTCCATGAGGTCCTCCCACGTCTCCGTGGCCGCGTTAAACCCGACGTTATTTTTGCTATTACGTGCCTTTTCGACCACGACCGACCCCTCAGCGCCGGCGTTATTGGCGATTTGTCTAATCGGCTCTTCGATAGCTCGGCGGACAATTCGAACGCCGACAAGCTGTTCTTCAGCCATCTCCAACTTGTCCAAAGTTGGCTGACACCGCAGTAGAGCTATCCCTCCACCCGGTACGATTCCCTCTTCTACAGCCGCTCGGGTCGCATTGAGCGCATCTTCAACCCTAGCCTTCTTCTCTTTCATCTCGACTTCGGTTGCCGCACCGACTTTGATCACAGCGACGCCACCGACCAGTTTCGCCAGCCTCTCCTGTAACTTTTCTCGATCGTAGTCACTAGTGGTTTCCTCGATTTGACGGCGAATGGTTTCGATACGGCCCTTGACGTCCGCTTTCTTGCCCGCGCCGTCGACGATCGTCGTGTTTTCTTTATCTACGGTTATGCGTTTCGCGGTTCCGAGATCGCTAAGCGTTACGTTTTCTAGCTTAATGCCCAGGTCTTCGCTTACTACTTGACCGCCGGACAGAACAGCGATGTCTTTTAGCATCTCTTTGCGACGGTCCCCGAAACCCGGGGCTTTGACCGCTGCAACGCTCAACGTACCGCGCAATTTATTGACCACTAACGTTGCGAGCGCTTCCCCTTCGACGTCTTCAGCGATGATGAGAAGGGGTTTGTGCTGCTTGGCAATCGCTTCGAGCACCGGGAGCAGATCTTTCATATTGGAGATCTTCTTTTCACAAATAAGCAAATAGGCTTCTTCGAGAACCGCTTCCATTCTCTCCTGATCGGTAACGAAGTAAGGGGATAGGTAACCGCGGTCGAACTGCATGCCTTCCACGATTTCCAGTGTTGTTTCGAGGCTCTTTGCTTCCTCGACCGTTATAACTCCCTCCTTACCGACCTTCTCCATGGCTTCGGCTATGATGCTTCCAATCGTGTCGTCGCCGTTAGCAGAGATGGTTCCCACCTGAGCGATTTCCTTGCGATCTTTGGTGGATTTAGAAAGTTTTTCCAGCTTTTCAACCACGATTTTTACCGCGGAGTCGACGCCTCGCTTGATATCCATGGGGTTGTGTCCGGCCGCGACCATTTTAGATCCTTCACGGTAGATCGCCTCGGCGAGCACGGTCGCCGTGGTCGTTCCATCGCCGGCGACGTCTGATGTTTTAGAAGCGACCTCTTTCACCATCTGCGCCCCCATGTTTTCGAACTTGTCTTCAAGCTCGATCTCTTTTGCCACGGTAACGCCATCCTTGGTTACGACAGGTGCCCCGAAACTTTTTTCGATAACGACATTACGACCCTTCGGACCAAGGGTGACTTTCACTGCTTTGGCTAAGAGCGAAACACCTGAAAGTATCTTCTCGCGAGCAACCGCATCATACTTAATTTCTTTAGCTGACATTTTGAATCTCCCTTATAAAATTTTATATTATTTCAATATTTATATGGTTATTTAGAAATTACGCCGAGGATGTCGTCTTCTTTTAGGATGAGATGCTCTTCGCCGTCGATTTGAACTTCGGTTCCTCCGTATTTACCGAAAAGAACGATATCGCCGACTTTCACATCGAGCTTACGGGTCGTCCCATCTTCTCGGACTTTCCCATTTCCGATTGCTATGACTTTACCTTCGATCGGTTTTTCCTTCGCGGTATCAGGAATGATAATTCCGCCTCTTGTTCTTTCCTCTTCCGGAACTCGTTTCACTAAAACGCGATCCTGTAAGGGTCGAATGTTCATGCGTTGCCCTCCATGGTTGTAGTGGGTTATTGGGAGTTAGATCTTTTGAAAAACAAAATAGGTTAGACGTGCTTTAGCGAAATTTTGCTAAACCACCGAACGAGCGGAATATAAACACGTATCAAGGTCAGTCAAGACCCACAGAATACAGGGGTGAGAAGATGGCTATTGTTGGCGAAGTTGTGACTTGAGCATTGCCCTGGACTCGGAGATGTAGTCGGTAAGAAGGTCGCCGACTTCGCGCGAGTATCGTACCCTTTGAGCGGCTATCTCCCTCAGAGCGGTTACCGCCGGGCGGTTCTTACTCGTCACTTGCGCCGGAGCGCCTTTCATCAGCTCTCGCGTCCGTTTTGACGCTAAAATCACAAGGGCAAATCGATTTTCTTCATGGGCGAGGCAGTCCTCAACCGTAACCCGGGCCATATAAACTCCTTTGCGCTAGGCAGAAACATTAGCGCCGAATTGGGGAGCATTGTTAGCATCGAATTCGTCGATACGCAACCAACGTGCCGGCCAAGGGGTTTAGTCACGTTCGAAAAACGAGTCCACTTTACTACGTTAGCCGGCCTCGCTAGCATAGTCGCATAAGGATTCTGTTTTTTCGAATAGCTTATTTAGCGCACCGTTTCTCCTATGGCACAACTTCTAATAATTTCATCTGAAGGGCATCAGCGGTTCGTCAGTATCGAAGGCCATTCGACACTCGGTCGACACCCCGACAACACGATTCAACTTCTCGATAGGATCGTATCAAAAAACCATTGTCACATCGATCAGGTAGCGGACGGGTATGTTCTGAAAGACATGGGTTCTCTGAACGGTACTTTTATCAACGGACAGCGTTTGAACGGGGAGATTAAGCTTAAATCAGGCGACGAGATAACAGTCGGCTCGACACGTATTATTTTTGAAGGTACTCCGGAAAAGTCGAAAGATGGCGTTGCGGTTGCCGAGAGCATTCTCGGACGGGTCACGATTTCGCCGGGGATGGTCGAAAGCCATATTCGGTCGAAGCTCGCCGCGCAATTTAAGCAGAGCTTTATCCCCGAACATTTGGTTGGCGACACGAGTCAGTTAAGACGAGACTACGAGAAGCTTCGCATTAGCTACGAGCTAGTGCGCGCTATCGGCGTTGAGCTGGACGGGCAGAAGGTACTGCAGAAGATACTCGCGTGCGCGTTTGAGCTGCTCTCCGCTGATCGAGGCGTCGTGTTACTATTTGATCATAAAGGCGAGTTGAGCCCTCGATGCGTACGCACGGCTAAAGGTGAGGACAACGAAGAGGTTATTTTATCGAGTACGATCATTAATATGGTGGTGCGCGATCGGTCCGCGGTTCTATCGAGCGACGCATCCATGGATGCTCGTTTCAAGAGCGCTCATTCGGTCATCATGCAGGGCATCCGATCGAGTATGGCTGTTCCATTGATCCACTCTGATGAGCTTTTAGGCGTCATGGTTCTGGATACGCAGGTTGCCACGAACGCGTTTACGGAGAAGGATCTGCAGTTGACCCAAGTTTTGGCGAACCAGGCGGCGGTTGCGATTCAAAACAGTATCTATGCGAAAAAGATCGAAGAAGAGGCGCTTACCAGAGAAAGATTTCAGCGGCTGCTTTCCCCCGCGATAGCCGAGCTGGTCGTCAGCGGCGAGGTTGAGGTGGCAAAGGGGGGACAGCTGCGTCAGATCACCGTATTTTTCAGCGATATTCGCGGCTTTACGTCGATGAGCGAGAAATCGAGCGCTCAGGATATCGTTACCATGTTGAACGAGTACTTCGAGCTTATGGTTGAGGTGATATTCAAATACGAGGGTACATTGGATAAATTCGTCGGCGACGAGATCATGGCGCTTTTCGGTGCGCCGGTAACCCATCCGGACGACGCGTATCGAGCGGTCAAAGTTGCAGTCGAACAAATGCGCGTACTTGATGAATTTAACAGAACGCGCGTCTCGGAAGGTGAGGCACCCGTTAAAATCGGTATTGGTATCAACAGCGGAGATGTGGTGGCGGGTTACTTGGGAAGCAGCCGCGCGCTCGAATACACGGTGATAGGCGACACAGTTAATATCGCGTCACGTCTCTGTTCCTGCGCGAACGCCGGTGAAATTATCATCAGTAAGAATACCTACGAGCACGTGAAGGACTACTTTAAGGTCGAGGAACTTCCGCCGACGCAAGTCAAAGGTATCGCGAAGCCTCTAAAGATCTACCGGGTAATTGAGGAAAAGGGCGACCCGCCTCGGACTATCGTAAGGGTGTGAATGAGAGGATAAGGGCTTTTTCCGAGCTATGCAATATTTGTACGCTAATCTGCGAGGGAAACAAGTCCGGATGCGATCGTCCGCGAAAACCGAATCTATTAGCTCGAGTTAAGATAACTTTTCAAAAAGTGGTGCCGCGCAGAGGAGGATACCTGGGAGCGCGGGCGTCTCGCCCGCATTTTCTCGCTGTTTTTTTGTAATGCGACCAAGATGGCCGCGTTCCCGGGTCGTTACGCCACCACTTTTTGAGTAGCCACGAGTTAAGGCGTTTATTTGACCTGAGAAAAGGTCACTTCGTACGATCAAATAGAGCTCTTTTCTCATTCACTCCGCGGAGCGTAAGAGGCGCGCATTGTTGTCTGTCCGAGCTGAAATAGGAAATTTTCTAATAAATACCCGTAATAACTCTGCAATCGCGGCATTGATCCTAGTCTCGGGCTGCGGAGCAGCATCAGCTTCGCCCGCGGTTGCCGCGGCAGGTGCAAAGACTCAAAACAACTCGCAACGAGAACGAGCCCTTCAAGAGCAAGCCGAACGCGTATCGGAGTTGGAGATTCGAATAGCGATGTTGGAAAGCTCGATGCGCGAAATAAGAGCCGAAATCAGCAGGCGTAACCGGGAAAGCCGCGGTGAAACCATTCGTATCGGTCGTTCGTCGAATCAGAAGCCCTATGTCGAAAGCGCTAGAGAAGAGCAGCATGAGAATCGTGAATACGGTTTTCGTCCGGTGCTTCGACTTCACGACAACGCAAAGAACGCTATAACTCGAGCGGAACCCTTCGTTCTTCCGGAGGCGCCTCCCTCAATACAGAATAACCTATCCGTGGTTCCATTGCCGAGTACTGACGCACATGGACGCGTACCGACGATAGAAAAACAAGCGCGAAAACGAAACGCTCGAGTCGATAGTGCCGTCATCGGCGAATACCGCGCCGCTTTAGCTCTAGTGCGTCAACGCCAATACGACCAAGCCCTAAACGCACTATCGACTTTTATTGTTAATAACCCTAGTAGCTCGTACCTGGACAGTGCGATCTATTGGCGTGGTGAGGTCTATTATGCGCGACGAGAGTACCAACAGGCGCTTAACCAATTTCAAACGGTGTCGACGCGCTTTCCGGCGAGTCGCAAGCTGCCTGACGCGCTACTGAAGACCGGCATGTGCTACCAGCGCTTGGGCGATAACGAACAAGCGCGCGGCCTGTTTCAGCGCGTTCGTAGTCAATTCCCGAACAGCAAGGCGGCTCGTATTGCCTCTTTGGAGAGTTCTTCATGAAACCCATAGTATGTTTACTTCTTTTATTCTGTTGCCTCATTTTGCCGCGCCGCGCTTGCGGGCAAGATGAATACTCCGGCGTTCTTGAGGAGGATTACGATGATAGCTTCGGTGACGACCACGAGTCGGCTCATGACGATACCGGCTCTCGCTCCTTGAGCGAAGCGGCGCAAACCGGGCGCGGTTACCGGATAGGGGCCGGCGGAGACTATCGTATACCCGAGGTTCACGCGGTGGAAAAAGGGGATACGCTCTGGGATATAACCGAACATTACTACGGCGATCCGTGGCAATGGCCGCAGGTATGGTCCTACAATCCGGAAATTACGAATCCCCATTGGATCTATCCGCTCGATCAGATTCGATTACGGATGGATGACGGAGCGCGCGAACCCGAGCCAAAGAGTGAAATCGGCCGAAGCGTCTCGGAAAGGTCCGCGGAAGGTTCGGTGATTTTGCAGAGTTACGGATACCTTGACGAGGAAGCCTTACGTACGGTCGGGCGAATTTTCGGGGCGGACGAAGAGCATATGATGCTCAGCAAAAGCGATGTTGTATATATCAAGTTTAAACCGGGACAAAGTGTGCAGACCGGAAAACCATATACGGTTTTTCGCAAGATGCGCCAGGCCGAAAGGGAAAAGGAAGAACGCGGAACATTGGTACGGATTTTTGGTACGGTAGTAATCGACGATTACGACAGTAAGAAGCTCGTCGCGCGCGGCGTCATCGATGAGTCGCTTGATCCCATCGAGCGGGGATACCAGATAGCGGTGCTTGACACCCAATTCACGGTAGTACCCCCCAAAACCAACGAACGATGGGTGGTCGCGACGATTATCGCAAATCTACGACCTCGACGTCTGATCGGATCATATAACGTAGTATTTATCGACGCGGGTATCGATAAAGGGGTCATGCCCGGTAATCGTTTTATCGTGTTTCGAAAAGGTGACGAATGGCAGAAATCCCTTTTTACGTCGGTCGAGGAAATGGGAGGTGTGTATGAGTTGCCCGAATACCGACAAGCAGAGTATCCGCGGGAGAAGATCGGTGTTCTGCGCGTGATTAAAGTGCGCAAAAAGACCTCGGTTGCATTGATTACCAGCGCGAATACCGATATCAAAATAGGGGATCGGGTCGAGATGCCGAAAGGTTTTTAAGCGGTTTGAATAGCATAAGCATGACATCTGTCATAATTCGATAGGGTGAGATTAGCGTTATAATACGAGGATAAATTGTGCTGGTAGGAAAACCGAAATGCGATTCTCTAAAGCTCGTTTCCATAATTTTTGCGCTGTCTCTGATTCCCTCGGTCGTTATGGCCCAAAAAGGCGGTACCGGGGTTGCTCGAAGCGGTATGGAACAGGGCGAGGCGACGGTTGCGGTCCGTTCGGATATTAGCCTTGCTATCAGAGGAACCGGAGGGACGACAAAAAGCAATCTAAACGCGCTCGGCGAGGCGATTCGTTCGCGGATTTCGAGCCTTAAAAGTTGTTATGGAGAGCTGATTGAGAAATCGCCCATCGTGGTCGGTAAGTTACAGCTCATACTTGATTTTTCAGATGAAGCGAAACATCCGAAACTCGATTTTTCCGATGCGAAAGAGGTCGTACCCGCGTTACAGGCGTGCATCAGAAAGAGTTTGGGTAAGGCCACTCTGAAACCTGAAAACAGACCGGCCGCCGCGGTCATCACGCTCGATTTTAGCAATACGCGTGCTCGAGGACAACAGATGTTAGAGAGTAGGGCCATGCAGAGCGAAAAGCAGCGTATCATCGATGTGAAGGAGAACGACGCGGGAATGCTCGAATCCGAATGGTCATCGATCGACGGAAAGCTATCATTCGTCGTGACCGCAGATACCAGCGTATCAAAGCAAACCGTAGCGGACGTTCAAGGGGTGCTGAGAAGCCACGTCGGTCGATTTCTAGATTGCCGGCGTCGCTCTTCAAAAGGCGGAGTCTCTCCTGCAGGCGAGGCCGTTCTCGACGTTCGTATTCAAAGTGGCGGGGACGCGAGCATGCGAATCCGATCGATAAGCATCGCGCATCAACGGGCTTCGATTTGCATCGAGGGCGTTTTTAGGAAACTTAAGTTCAATAAGTCCCCGAAGCCCTTTCGCGTAACGATTACGATTCGCTTCGGCCCCTAGCAGCAGCCGAGTCGCTTTCTCGTAACCGTCAGATGAAGGTTTCACCTTTTAGCCGACATAGTCTTACGCGAAATCCTTTTCGATACGTTCCTGATTTTCTTTGCAACGAATGCAGAGCGTGGTTTCAGGGCGCGCCTCGAGACGCTTGACACTGATTTCGCCTTCGCATTCTTCGCAAATGCCGAAGGTATTTTCGTCGATTTTTTTCAGCGCTTTATCGATTTTTTCTAAAAAAACTTTCTCTCGGCCGCGTAAACGAAAGGTAAACGACTGCATACCCTCGCTTGACGCCAGATCCATTTCATCCGGCAAATCATTCGCGTCCAGCGTCATGTCTTCGGCCATGGTGTTGGAAGCGTTCTTTATTATTGCATCGCGTTTAGCTTCGAGGATTTTACGGAATCGTTTTAGGTCGGATTTCTTCATCTTTTAGACCCCCTTTTCCGGGTCGCCAAACATAACGGAGCATCAAGAACAGTCAAGTCGTGCGAGTGCACTTTGAAAACGGTTGTCATTGCCGCGAGAGAGAAGACTCAAGAAATACAGAACAAAGCTCTCGTTGCCACGTAAAAAACGTGAAAAAACCGTTGCCTTTTTTTCAATAAAACAGATCAATTCGTAATTGTAATTTAATTCTAATTTTCTACTTTTTTATTTTCCTTAGGGACGTAGACGATTATTTCTTGGTCGACTCGAAGAGTCGATTGCGAGCTAAAACGATTTATCCGGGCGATTGAGCCGACTGAAAGCTCGAACCGTTCAGCGATTTTCGCGAGAGTGTCCCCGGGACGAACGCGGTAACGGATTCGAACGCGATCGCGTTGTGCCTCGTGATAGTCAAAAAAATCGTCGCTTCCCACTACCATTACCTTAACCTCGTCAGGGGTAAGCACTACGGTTTTTGTCAGGTCGACCTCCTTGGGAACGAAAAGCTGAATCACCATGCCGCGTTGTAGGCTTGCCTCTTTAGTTATCGAGTTCCATCGGCGAAGATCGTCATCCGATACTCGAAAAAAGCGCGAGATTTCTTCTATCGAGTCCTGCCCGGTAACACGGTAGAAAACCCTGCGGCGATCGGAATAGACGAAGCTCTGATCCGGAACAGCGACAATCACTGACGCATCATTCTTCTGCGGCTGCACCGGCTGCACCGCCGGTACAAGTAGCTGATACCCAGGTCCTATCTGTTCATCGCTGTCTAGCTCGTTGAGACGCCTGAGCGCGTTTGTCGTGGTTTCGAACATGCTGGCAACGTCCGCAAGTTGCTCGCCAAAACGAACGACGTAGGTGTCGTGCGAAGTGGTCTCGACTTTAAGTCGGTCCAGTTTCTGCAAGAACCGAGCTCTATTGTTTGCTGGAATTCGTAGAGTCCACTCACGAACATCCGGAGGGATGCGCGACTTGAGCAATTCAGGGTTTAGGGCGGCGAGCTCTTCTGTCGTTATCCCGGCCGCGCGCGCCAGTTTACCAAGGCCGACGCCTCCCGGAACCGTAACGAAGCTCTGATCGTTGACTTGGGGAGAGTCGTCTTGCGAGATGCCGAATCGGTCACGATTACGGCCGACTATCGCGCACGCCATTACATTGGTTACGTAGTAGACGGTTTCGTAGGGTAGACCGGCCTCGATGCGTGACAACAGCCAGAAGTCGTTGCTGTTATATTTTTTTATAGCACGTAGGAGTGCTCCATAACCCATGTTGAAAGCCGCTAGAGACAACTCCCAGGAGCCGAAGCGCTTATAGAGGTCCGAGAGAAAACGTACCGCGGCATCTGTCGAAAGCTCAGGGTTCATGCGTTGATCGACCCATCTCGAACGTTCTAGCCCATATTCATCCGCGGTTTTTTCGACGAATTGCCACATGCCGAGGGCTCCCGCGTCGGACTTGACCGTTGGATCAAAACCGCTTTCAACCATTGCCACGTAGATTAGATCGTCGGGTATCGAGGCCTCCCTGAGTTTGTCCCGAATCATCGAGCCGTAGCGCTTCAGCCGTGCAAACCAGGTACTAATGTGTAATCGCCCTTGAGGGTTGCCGCGATAGTATTCAAGTAGATTGACCACCCGATCATCCCAACGAACGGGAATGTCGGGCGGCTCAATACCCTGCAGCCAAGCCAAATCCGCCTCGCCTTCGACCCTTTCCTGCTGTAGAGAGGGGCTTTCTGAGGTCAATACCTCCGGAGCAACTCCGACCTGAATATCCGAGAACGTTTCTTCCGTTTGATTTGATCCGTCTAGCCTAACGAGCATCGAATTCGTCGGATCCGTCGACTCGTCGTCCGGTCTTGAGGTTTCTAAAAGTTCGGAACCTAGCACCGCGCTATCATTTGCGCCGGTGGGAGCATTCGACGATTCAGGGCTGCTCGCGCGAGCGTAACAAGGCATTAAAATAGCGATTATCGCGATTAGTAGAATGCGACTCATGATAGTGTTAGGGTAAGCGGAACTAGGTTTAGAACGCTAGAAATGTGGCGAAATTAGTCGAATTATTGCTGGACGATGCTTCAACAAAGTCGCTTGAGATGAGGTAAGTTATGCATCGGGGTGTGCAAGAATTCATCGAATGGATCCGAAAAAATAGCGGATTTTCAAGGCTATCGCTCAATCCCGGCGCTACGACAGCGGCATTTTCTCAGATCGAGACGTTAATCGGAGCTCCCCTACCTCAAGATCTGAGGTTTGTGCTCTCGCATTATAACGGAGGTTCACTTCCGTCGGGTCAGCTCATGGGCATCGGAGGGCGCGATCCAAACGCTATTGAGGCGGTTCTGGCAATCTTAGCGGAACGAGCTGCAAAACCGATTTCCGATCCGGATCTGTTATTGCCGTTTTTTCGTACCGATGAGGGAAGCGTCCTGGCCTTCGACCGAAGCGCGGCTCCGATTTCAGACACTTGGCCGATTGTCGATTACAGCAGTGAGAGCGGCGTTAGTCGTTTGGTTTTTCGTACATTCGACGGCTGGTGTCGTTTCTGCGTTGCCGACTGGAACGCGCAGGACTTCCGCGAGCCGTTCACGCTCGAAAAGTACCTCAATCGAGGGCTCCGTCACGTCGCCATCGAGCCGGACGTTTCGATTGCGCACGCGACGGTTGCCCACGCCTTGCGACGTTTAGGCAAGCCGGAGAAAGCGTTGCAGAGCTATCTTAGAGCCGGCCGTTGTGTTCCGTCACAGCCGTGGTGCGACTGGGAAGCACTCAAGTTGGCGGCGTTGCTGGGCAATCACCGTAAAGCGATTGAGGCGGCGACCCGACTCTGCGCGCGAGCTCCAGAGAAACGATGGGGGGAGAGAGAAACCACTCCGGCAATCGTAGCGGACGTGCTTGGGATAATCGCCGACCAGGGTCCAAATAGAGTAAACGTTCAGGCCTCGGACAAGTCGGCGGCTAATTCGCCCATAAAACCGAGCGCGCCTGAAGGGCCGGCGAGGACGGTACTTTCTGTACCTGACGAGCCGGCCCGAGGACGAAAGCCGGTTTTAATGGATGACTTGGCCGTCGTCGTAACCTTACATCGATACTCCCCTGAACGGTTATTAAATAGAGAACTACTGCTTCGGTTCTTCGATCAACTGTCCGAACAGTGCGGAACACAGGGCGAGAGAGCTCGAGTAAACAGCATAAGAAAAGCGGTGTTCAGCGGAGAACCGCTTCCGGCAACGCTTCCGATTAACCCCACCGCCGTCCCGAAGGTACAGAACAAGGAGCAATGGTGGGAAGCGCTTAAGCAGGCGTACCGCTCCGGTGAGGTGCGCGACGATGACCTTCTACTCGACCCTGTTTATCGGGAGCTGGGCTCGGAACACGATTTCGCCGAGATATTGAGCATCTATCGCAGCTTTTGATCCGCTATTACTCACCGCGCGTTGCGTCTACCTTTACGTTGCAAAAACGTCGAGCGGAAACGCGAAAAAAGCGATGAAATAAAGGCGCGTGGAACTTTTTTTGGACCCTAGCTTAGTGCACCCTAAGTGAGGTCCTAAAAAGTGAGCACGTCCCTAGTTCGCGCTATTTTTCGCGAGCGAAGCGCTTTACGCTGATGGATTTTTTGCAACGTTAAGGTCTGTTTTCGGTCTCACGCAATTGCGGCCATCGCGTTTCGCCTGATACATCATTTCGTCTGACGCCTTGAAGAGTTGCTCCGTGGTCCAGTTTTCCTGTAGCTCCGCTACTCCTATCGAAATCGTGACGGTGATTTTCTCACCTTCGAAGGTAAAGGGATGTAATTGCACCAATTGGCGAAGGTGTTCCGCGGTAAGTACCGCACCCGCGAGCGAAGTTTCCGGTAGAACCGCGACGAACTCCTCGCCGCCGTAACGGCTGATGGTATCGTCGGGTCTTAGTCTATCGCGTATGATCGTCGCGAGATCTTTTAGTACGAGATCTCCCGCCAAGTGACCATAAGTATCGTTGACCTGTTTGAAGTGGTCGATATCGATCATAAGCATCGACAGACTGCGTTTGTGTCGCTGCGCGCGTGGAACCTCCCGTTCAAGGATATCCATAAGATATCGTTTGGTATGGACATCGGTCAGCCCGTCGGTGATAGTCAAGTTATAGATCGTCTCGTGATATTGAGACTCGACATCGGATCCCCTGAGGTACTTAAAAATCGTATCGCCGATTTTTATCTGATCGCCCCGTTTCAATTGAACGTCGGTTATCGGCTCAATGTCATCGTTGATGAAGGTGCCGTTGGTGGAATCGAGGTCGACGGCATATACCCGGTCGTTTCGGTGCTCGATTCGACAATGGTGACGAGAGACGCTATCGCTTTCTAGAACGATGTCGTTTTCCCGATCGCGACCGATGGTGATCGATTCATTGTCGAGCAAAAAACGCTTGCCGAGGTTACCCGGCGTCGGCGCATAAATGATCACCAGGCAATCATCTCCTTTTCTCGTGGTGTTGATTTCGTCCAGGGTTGTAACACGCGTCTTAATGTCGAAATCCGAGTCCACTAACTTGCCTTCCTATCAAGTGCTTGCCGCTTATCCAATCACTCGCTATAAGTCTATTCTAGCAATAAATCCCTTAGGAATTTCATATATCGATAAGAAAAATATACCATAAGGCCGAGAGATCGTCTTTTCGAAACCCCTAGGATAAGTATTTACTATGTTACCTTTCTTGCGTTTTACGTACCTTTGCTCACCCTTGCATGAAGAACTACTTTGATCGCGACCGGGACAGTGATAAAAATGTATATTAGGTACGGATTCAAGTTTCAAGAATGTCAAATAGTCAATACGACGAGTTGCCTCGAATTCTTGTAGTAGACGATGAGGAAGCAATTCGCGAGATTCTTGCCGATTTTCTCTCTTTAGAGGGCTTCTATATCAGCACTGCTAAAGACGGAAAAGACGCTTTGGAGGAGCTTTCGCGATCTCACTACGACATCGTTCTGAGCGACTTAAAGATGCCTAATATGGGAGGGATTGAGTTGCTTGAAACGATATCCCATCAATCCCCGAGAGTGGTGACTGTCATTATGACGGGCTTCGGGACGGTTGAAACCGCTATCGACGCCATGAAACGTGGGGCTTACGACTACATCATGAAGCCCTTCAAGATGGAAGAGGTCGTTCATGTCGTACAGCGTGGGTTAGAGAAGCGAAAGTTGGAGGTAGAGAACCTAAGGTTGAAAGAGGCGGTTTCGCTTTACGAAGTGAGCGAAGCAATCGCCGCGAATCTTTCGCGCGACGAGGTTCTAAAGACCGTGACTGATGCTGCTATTCGCGAAATCGGCGCTGATCTCGTCGTCGTTATCTTAAGAGACCAAGACGGCCGTTATGCTGAACGCGCCCGAAGCGCGAGCTCGGAATTTACTAATTCGGCTATTGGCGGCGTGCTTAGCACCGACGCACTGGACGAGTTTTTTAAAGATGACGATATCTTCCTCATGCGAGAGGAAAGCGGATTACGCTTTTTTGAGATTGTTCCAAACGGGCCGCCTCTACGCTCTCTGATGGTGACGAAGCTCGGCGTGGCACAGCGTACTTTAGGTTACATCGCTGTATGTAGTTTCGTCGCCGGAAAAGTCTTCGATGAAGGCCAGCGCAAAATGATGAGCATCGTGTCACACCGTGCGGCTGCTTCCATCGAAAACGCGAGACTTTACGAAGATTTAAAATTGACCTTTAGTCAGACGATCGAGGGTTTTGTAAACGCTATCGACAAGATGGATCGCTACACCGCCGGTCATTCCGAGGGTGTAGCGACCTACGCGCAACTGTTAGCGTCCCGCCTCGAGTTATCTCAGGAAGAGGTCGAGGTTGTACGCCAATCGGCCCTAATGCACGATATCGGCAAGATCGGTTGTTCGCTTAATCTGAATAAGCGGGGACGGCTGAGTCACGCGGAATACCAAGTGTTTAAACAACACCCGAAATACGGAAAAGAAATTTTGGACCCGATCAAGTTTCTTGCGCCGATAATTCCTGGCGTCTATCTGCATCACGAACGGTGGGACGGCAAGGGTTATCCCTGCGGATACAGAGGCGAAGCCATTCCCTTGATTGCGCGTATAATTTCCTTGGCAGATGCATACGATGCGATGACCAGTCAGCGTGCTTACCGGAGACCGCTTACACACAAAATGGCGTCACAAGAAATCCTGGATAACGCCGGCTCGCAGTTCGATCCGAATCTCGCGAAGAGGTTTATCGAGGTGCTTGACGAGTATCGTAAAAGGTGCATCTCCCGTAATCGGTCGGTACCGGAATAATGGCTTTACCTTACGTTGCGAGAAATCCGTCGGCGTAAAGCGCTTCGCTCGCGAAAAAAAAGCTAAGGGCGTGCTCACTTTTTTTGGACCTCAGTTAGAATGCACTAAGGAGGCTGTTCGAAATAAACCCGCCAAGACCGGAGGCGAGCGCGGAGCGCGATCGCGCTTGCAGGGCCGGCGAGGATGGTACTTGCTGTACCTGACGAGCCGGCCCGAGGACGAAAGCCGGTTTTATGGAATGAATTGGCCGTCGTCGTAGCCAAACAGCAATACTTCCCTGAACGGTGCCCCATGTTTCATCGCTATTTTCGCGTTTCCGCTCGACGTTTTTTGCAACGTTAAGGCTGATATAAAAACGTGCCCGTGCTCCCGCTCAAGTAGCTTAAAAATGAGAAAGGCATTGTTTTCAGCACGATTGCACCATGGAAGAAAAGTAATTCCGGTTGTAAAAAACGGGCATGGGCACCGGCGCGCTCGGTTTTACAATCGAATCGGCCGACCACTCGTGACCCCTGAACGCTCACGGTTATGAAACTCGCCTTTAAGTCGGTATTCTATTGCCGTTTCCGTTGTTTTCGACCGGTTTTGTCGCTCTTTCCACGGGCTCTGCCTGGTGGTTCTCTTTTTTCTCTTCCAAGGCTTTGTGTTTTCCCGTGGTCGAGGTCGGCGTGGATTCGTCGCTTTTCTCTTTCGTTTCTTGCCACGGGTAACGAATGCGACTGTGGTAGACGCGCCATAATGTGTCTGTAATTTGCCACGATAGCTTCTTTAGCTCTTCTATCGTCAGTCCCGATTCGTCGAGCTGCCCCTGCTTGAGCTTCGCAAAAATCATATGTTGGACCAAGTCGGAAAGCTTTTCTCGGTTTGGCAAATCGATGGTGTGCGCTGCGGCTTCAATCGCGTCTACCAACATTAAAATAGCGGTTTCCGCGGTACGAGGCCGCATTCCAGGATAGCGAAAAACGTCTTCCGTTAATCCTTTCGAGTTTCCCTCTTTTTGGCACTTGTGCCAGAAAAACTCGATTACGCTCGTGCCGTGATGCGAATAGACGAACTCGACGACCGGTTCGGGGATACCCTCTTCTCGTAGGATGCGAGTACCCTCTACGACGTGCGCCATAATCGCATCTGCACTTACCCGCGGATCGAGACCGTCATGCGGGCTGCGTTCGTCTGGCTCCAAGTTTTCCACGAAGAATTTGGGCTGGCAGGTTTTTCCCAAATCGTGGTAGTACGCGCCCACGCGGGTTAGCGATGCGTCGGCTCCGATAGCGGCCGCCGCGGCTTCGGCGATATTAGCAGTCGCGCGCGAATGCTCCCATGAAGCGGGCGCTTCTCTGGCCATCTTTTTTAATAATGGATGATCGAGGTTCGTCAGGTCGAGTATCTGCCCCCGCGACATGATGCCGAGCATCCGCGCAATCGGCCACTGAAACGCAAACGCGATTAGGCCTGCCAGGATTCCGGCCGCCGCCGCCGCCGCCAGTTCCGACCGCCATAACTCTTTCAGCGCTTCGATTTCCTGATCGATATTGAATCCGTCCAAGAGCTCCTTAGCGGCCACGTAGGTAATCGACGTCGCGCAGGCCGCACCCAGACCGGAAACTAAGAAAATAATCGAGTTTTTTCTATCCTGAAGACAGAGCGCGGCGGTAATGCTGCCGCTTAAAAACACGGCGACGCTCAACGGATCATAGGCGAGTAGTGACGAGAATAGAAAACTCAAAGCGATGCCGATCTCTAGACCGGTTCGCGCATTGAGAAACATGGAAGCCCAGAGGGGAATAACCGCTACCGGAATTAAGTATGCAGGTAGATCCGTAAGTAAGAGAAAAGCTTTAGCGCCTGCGAGGAATAACAACGACGCGCTCAACAGACCCACCTGGGTTTTCAGCAATACGCCGCGTTTTGAGCTCGAGTGGCGCAGAGCCGCCGTCATGATTAGGATCAATAGAAAACTAAAAAACCACTGCGCGACAAGAGAGTCCAATCGCGGCGGTCGTCGGTTGCTCTCGTAAAGGCGGACGAGCGTTGCCAGTTGTTTATCTGGAACCCGTTCTCCGCGAGCGATGTGTTCGCGAACCTGCGACAATTCAATCGCGTTGGATTCAGCGCCGTCGACCATCACGGTTGCTCGCGGCAGACGTAGGGTTACCGGCGCCGGATGTTCCGGATCAACTCGAAGCGGCTCGATAAAAGTTTCGCCAACACTCACCAACGTAAACGCCGTAGCAAAAACGGCGCTCAGTATAATGCCCGCAGTTGGACCGGCTGTAACTCTTGTAGGGAGTACCATTGGATGAACAGTAGGTTAGGACTCTTTCAGTATTTACGACCTACGTCTCGAGTTGAAAACCCTGAGGATAGTATCATTTGATTTTGCAATCTCGTACCTTGTTCTGATCTCTTTTCCGGATTTTACGGCTATAAGCTTACTATGCATCATCTTTTAGAGTACGGAAGGATAAGTCGTGGCGAACGTAAAAGGGATACCGGCGGAGCAAGGGCGTATCATTCTAGAATTCCTCTGCTTTTTGTCGTTTTCCGGCCAATGTGGTTTCGCTCCAGCGTAGTCACACCGTCACCCTTTGAGAAGATACGAAAGAAGTCTACATAGTTACACCTACGCCCGAAATTCGAAGGTTTAACGAATTCGCTCTATTCGAAACATCGGTTCGAAACGCGATTTTTTTATAACGTCTCCGGGGATCACAGTAGCAACGATGTATAAGAGCCTTTTTTCCATTCCCCTCATTTTGGCAATTGCATCGGTTGCTTTGGTGGGAACAGCCGCCTGGCCCTATTCGGTCGACGACTCCTACATCGTCGCCCGTTACGCCGAACGAATCGCGGAGGGCAAAGGCTATACCATGAACGATGGAGAACCGACCGATGGAGTGACGGCTCCGCTCTGGCTTATTCCAGCTATCGCGGCGTCTTCGTTAGGTCTTTGCCCGTTGGTCGCAAACAAGGCGGTTGGGCTATTTTGTACGATGCTTGCCATCTTTTTTCTCATGGTTTGGATTCGATCTCGGGCGCAGGGACGGATCGCTTCGTGGTTTGCATGCGTCATCGTTGCGACGCAGCCGACCTTTGGGATTTGGGCGGTCGCCGGCCTTGAGACCGGAGCGGCGACCCTGGCATTCGTCGTCGCGTTGCTCGCCGCCTTTCATCGGCCTCGTCCCATGCCGATAGTAGCGGGTATCGCCATCGCCAGCTTAGCTTGGCTACGTCCGGAAATGGCGCTGAGTAGCGCCGTCGTGCTCATAGCCCTTGCGATGATTGACCGCGTCAGCGGAATCACCGCGGGCTGTATCGCGTTACTCTCCGTTATCGCGGTGATCGCGTTTCGCTTCATGATGTTTGGAAGGATTCTACCGCTCGCTTACGATGCTAAACCCGGTACTTTATTCCACGGATTCTATTACGCCGTTACCGCGGCGCTAGTAATTACCAGCGGTGTCGGAATATGGATCGCGTGGCGGGGTTCAACCCGCAACCGCGATAGCGATCGCGCTATTGGATTAGCGGTTATCGCTCATTTAATCAGCGTGGTTCTCGCAGGCGGAGATTGGATGCCGGGTTTTCGGCTACTCGCGCCAATACTACCCGCTTACGCCTTATTGGCAGCGCTGGGAACCGTTGCTTTAGTGAGAGCGAAAGTCGGCCGGGCGTGGTTAACGGCGGTTTTAGTATTCGCTTCGCTTTTGTCGGGGATCGACGCTGTAGTTCAAATTCCGGAAATCCGTGTGGCCGGAGAGACACGGGCGAAAACCGGGAAAGCACTGGCCAAATGGCTTTCGAATAACTTTCGTACCGTCGCAATGGTCGATATTGGTTTTCTGGCGTACGAAAGCAAGGTCGAGGTAGTCGATCTCGGAGGGGTTACAGACCCCGTGGTTGCGAATTTTCCCGGCGGTCATATCTCAAAAGAGGTTGATATCGGCTATCTGCAATCGAAATGTCCGGACGCGATCGTTCTACATTCGACTCAGCCGCCGGGTATTTCCGAGGACGGTACGCTCTTTCGTTTGTCGGGTTTCCCTGTCGAACAGAGAATCGCGGCAAACGCATGGGTTCGAGATCGCTTTCGAGTGGCGCGCGTTATCCAATACTCGAAAAACTACTACTACACGGTTCTAAAGAGACGATAGCAACTCTAGTTTTGAATCAATTAATAAATAATTTCAATAGGATGGATTGATTCGTTGTACCTTCTCAAAAAGTCTTGGCGTAACGACCTGGGAACGCGGCCATCTGGCTTTGCCCTTGGGTGGTAGTATTGATATAAAAAAATTGCCCCTGCCCAAGTAACTCAAGAATGAGAAAAATATTGTTTTCAGCGCGATTACACCGCGAAAGGTAAGTAAACCCGGTTGAAAAATAGGGTATGGGCACGGGCACGTTGAGCTCCTCTCAGGTATCGTCATCTACTCTCCACCTCTTTCGGATGAAGTTACTTTTCAAAACGAAAAGTAGTGGGTGTAACGGTTGTTGAACGACGGCCTCCGGGCCCAGAAGTAAAGAAATCGGAATTCGACCGCAAGACGCGCTGACTTCTCGCTATCTCTATTCTGATCGCCAGCGTTTTCTAACAAGCCGTAGCGTTAGCAGAATTAGGGAAATTACGATTGATCCGTAAAGCCGAGATTTTCGTAAAAAAGAGCTTTTAAAAAGAATTTTTCAGTGCGACGCGGGTTGAAACCGGAATGGTTCTTACACTGCCATTGCTACCAGGGGGTAATAAATGGCATTCTTGCGAGATGGGTTTAGACCTATCTCCTGGCTTTATCGTTGCTTCCCCAACGCTTCTGGATCCTAATTTTCGTCGAACGGTTGTGCTTCTCGTGGATCATGGCGTCGAGGGATCGCTAGGGTTTGTAGTAAATCGACCGGCCGCTATCACGCTTTCCAATATGGTCGATAGACTCGGATTTACGGAAAACGGCTCTGCACCTCCTGATGCACCGGTGCTGATCGGAGGGCCAGTGGCGCCGGATACCGGTTGGATAATATTTGACCAGCGCGGTTTCGAGCAAGCGGCGGATAGCTCCGTTATCGTTTCTGAAAGCGTCTCTGTCAGCGCGTCTCGAGCGATGTTAGAGAGCGTGCTTCGAGGTAAAGGACCAAAACGCATGATTCTCGCCTTGGGGTATTCGGGATGGGGACCCGGTCAGTTGGACGACGAGATAGCGCGCGGCGCATGGATTCCGGCTGATTTGGACAGTCGAATCGTGTTTGATACGCCTTACGATCAGCGCTGGTCAGATACCCTAAAGACCGTAGGGATCGATCCCGCTCGGCTTACCGTGATGACTCCCTCAGAGGCATAGGCTAGAGAGTGTCCGCAGCCTGAGCTATCGTTAAGCAGCGCAAGCCGCCGGAAATTAGTCAGACCTCAAGCGTGGACCTCAAGCGCGATCCCGTATTGGTTGGCAGCTTGTAAAAAGCTGCGGATTAAAGATCCTGGAGAAAGTCAGTCTTCGCTTGGAATCGATGAACCGCACAAATCCGAGGGCGAGACGACTTCGATACCGGCCATTGCTTGTCCGAGCGGAGGAACTTATTAGACACGCTCTTAGGGCTCGCCCAAAAATGTGAAACTATTTTTAAGCGAGCCCTAAGATGTAAGCGTTCAGGGGGGCAAACAAGTCGGCGGCCAATTCGCCTGTAAAACCGAGCGCGCCCGAAGGGCCGGCGAGGATGGTACTTGCTGTACCTGACGAGCCGACGCGAGGACGAAAGCCGGTTTTACGGGATGAATTGGCCGCCGTCGTAGTCAAACAGCAGTACCCCCCTGAACGGTTACCCTAAGATTAGGTTCGATTACTTCGCTTGACCCGGCTCTTTTTGAACCTTGTTAGCCGTGTCCTTATCGGAAGAGGGACTTTTCTTCTTTTTATCTTTCATTTTTGTTTTCTTCTCGCCCTCCTTCCCGTCCTTTTTTCTCTCCGATGTTTCTTTCGATTCGGCCGTCTCCTTCGCGTCATCGGTCGGAGCCGCCTCCGAGAAAATGACCGTACCGAACCGTTCGGGAACATGGAAATCCGAAACTAAAGGCGCGGACCAACCAACCGCTCGTTGCCCGCCTTTTTGTTTATCCATGACGAAAAAGTTCATACGCCACGAGCTGTTAGCCGCCGGAGCTAATTGCGGCTTGCTAGCATCAATGTTAAACGCCAGCCACGGAATCGCGATTTCCACGATGTAACCTTCATCCGCTTGCTCATCGTTGAGCGTTCCGTTGAGCGTCGTCTTAGCTTCGGCTTGGCTGTCCCAATCCATATAACCAAAAGGTTTTGGCTCTCTAGCGGCGAGATAGCGAGTATCGAAGACGACGTTGTTCGGCGACACTTCGATTTCAAAGTAATTCTTCCCGTCGCCGTCGGGGTCCAGCATGATTTCAACCGCGTCTTCTTCCCATAGGTGGTCATCCCTATTCGTAAAAGCGCTTTTCAGATATGAGTCGGAGACTAGAAACGCGGCGTAGAGTTTCTGGTCATCGTACATAAGTCGAACAACCGCCTTAAACGCTCCCTTTTCTCCCGATGCCGTATCTGTTAGAGGCTCCGATTGTTCGGCTTTTTGCCAGTCGGCTTCGTCCAGCACGCCGTCGATCTTAACCGCGTTCGTGGTCCTTAGCGCAGCCAATTCGGATAACAGCTTTACCGAAATCTTCGCACCCAAAACGCGGTGCTCTCCGTCATCCTTACCTCTTGTCACGTGCATGCGATGCGGGCCGTTCCACAATCCGAGATAAAGCCGAACCTCCGGGGAATTCCAATTAAGCGGAATCGTAACCTCTTGCTCGTCTTTGATGTACTCGCCCTCTTTCCAGTCCTCCGCCGGGTAGAGGTTACGAATGACGCGCTCTGCATCCGCATTGATACGACTGATGTTTTTCGCATCGGCCACGTGGGTGAATATCTGCCATCCGCTGCCCACGTCTTTTTCCGCTTTCCAGTACCACGTGATCTTAAACAACTCGCCGGGCTGGATATGGCGCTTATCTAAGTCGTATCCGAGAAGCAGCACCTTGTCCTCGAACTTGATATCGAGCTTGTTCGACGGCCTCGGTGCCGTCTTCGAAATAAGAGTTTTCAGGCGCTCTTTGTCTGCTGGCGTCAAATGTCTCGTTTTCTCGACGCAGCCCGCCGAGAAGACCGAAAGGATTACTAGAAGTATTATTGCCTTTATCCTTCGTTTCATAATGCCCCTCATGGTTTGACCGCAAAGAATAATTGTTCTTAGCGCAAGAAGCCATCTTGATGGAGAGTTATTCCCGCGACGGTTATTTCCTTGACTTCTTACGCGCCTTTTTCTGCAATTTTCGTTTTGACTTTCGCCTGTTTTGGCGGACAAAGTCGTCCTTCGTAGACCGCGTATGATGCGGCTCCTTCGCATTTCCGACAACCGCTGCCTCCAGCAGATCGCCGGTTAAATTCGCCAACATCGGATTACCTTCAAGCCCTCCCGTTTTTATCGCATCTTTTAACTTTCTGGCCATGGCGATTTGGCGCATGCCGGGGATTTTCTGAAGTAAGCTCGCTTGCTGACCGATTTGGCTCATCATTTTCTGCATGAAATCAAAGCGTTGCAGCAGACTATTGACTTCTTGCTCGCTCCGTCCTGACCCGGTAGCTACCCTTTTTATCCGATTGGGCTGCTGCTTAAATAGCTCCGCTTTGCGGCGCTCGGCTTTGCTCATCGAGTTGACCATCGCCTTGATTCGATCGAGCTCTCGATCGTCGATCTGAAATCCTTCAGGTACGCTATCGGCGAAAAAGGGGAGCTTTTCGAAGACGTTTTGTAGCGGTCCTAACTGCTGCATCATCGATATTTGTTCGAGGAAATCATCGAAGGTGAAACGCCCCGCAAGCATTTTTCTCGCGTCTTTTTCCGCTTTCTCTTCGTCGATAATTTCTTCGAAATCCTTCATCAGCCCGACGACATCGCCAAAGCCGAGTATGCGGCTCGCCATGCCGTCCGCTCTGAATCTCTCGAGCGCGTCGATCGCCTCTCCCATGCCCGCGTACTTGATCGGAGCGCCCGTTACCTCGCGGATCGAAAGTGCCGCGCCGCCTCGTGCATCGCCGTCGAGCTTGGTGAGAATGACGCCGGTGATACTAAGAAGATCATTAAATGCAGCCGAGGTTTTTACCGCGTCTTGTCCTATCATCGCGTCGATGACGAGAAAGATATTCGTCGGTTTAATCCTGAGCTTGATATCCAACAGCTCTTCCATCAGCGTCTGATCGATCGCCAGGCGACCCGCGGTGTCTAGAATGATCGTGTCGCATTTGATTTGGCGCGCGTATCCCGCGGCTTGCCTACAGATGTCGATAGGCCGTCCCCCTGGAATACCGAACACCGGCACTTGTATTTTCTCGCCCAAAACCTTCAACTGTTCCTGCGCGCCGGGACGCTGTACATCGGCTGCGGCCAGCAATGGCCGCCGGCCTTCCTTCTGAAGCAAATTCGCCAACTTGGCGGCTGTCGTCGTCTTTCCGGAGCCCTGAAGGCCGACCATCATGACCGTGGTGAGCCCCGGATGGGGCACGAATTCGATGCTCGGTCCCTCGCTCGCCATGAGCCTTTCCAGCTCTTCTTGACAGACTTTTACAAATTGCTCCGCAGGACCGATTTTGACCTTTTTGCCTTTTATCGTAGCCGCGGTCTTGATTATCTCTCCAACGACGCGGTTTTTTACGCGGTCTAGAAACCTCTTGGTCACGTTGAACTCGACGTCCGCTTCGAGCAGAGACAAACGAACGTCGCGTAACGCTTGTTCGGTATTCTCTTCGGTTATTTCCGCAACTCCCGCCAGGCGATTTCTCGCCGCGCGGAATCCCTTATTTAAGGCATCAAACATATCACTACGAGTCGGTCGCTTTTTCGGTTTGCGGTTGGTTCAGCAGCACAGCTTTTGTTGGTGCGATTGCGCTGTTTTCTCACCTTTTCGGCCGAAGTGACTGAAAACAAGCGTTATTATGCCGCGAGTTATCTTCGCCGCGCTCGTCAGCCTCGATCGCTACGGGCGCGACTAGGAGGGTCGGGGAAAAAATCCGCTTCGTTTCAGCCATTGCTTCCATAATTGGTGAGAAAAGCGGGTTAGCACGGGGGCGCTATACCGCGCAAGTTGTTCGTTCGAAACCTCTTTACGGACGGGTAAGAGCCGTTGCGAGTTATGATGAGCGCATACATTCTACGACATGTCGTTGTTGTGCTACACCACGCTATCGCGGACAGCGAGATAGCGGATACCGGGCCCGCCGGCGTTAATCATCCGGTAGGGCGCCGCGGTTATTAGCAATAGTGCTCGTTTCGACTGGAAGATCATACGAGTTGTTTTTAACGCGAGGTCTGGTACTCGTATTTCGATTCCTGACATACTATCTACCTCGTTATGGCAAGCGGCTCGGATTCGAATATCGCTTTACCTCCCGACGGCGACGAGCGGACGCTTTATATAGTAGATATCAGCGGATACGTGTTCCGCGCTTATCACGCGCTGCCCCCGCTTACCAACTCCAAAGGCGAGCCTACACACGCGGTTCTCGGCGTTGTATCTATGCTTCTCAAACTAATTCGCGAACGCCGTCCGGTCTATTTGGCCGTGGCCATGGATTCGCGGACCAAGTCGTTTCGGCATAAGATCAGCGGTATTTATAAGGCGAATCGACCCCCCGCGCCGCCGGATCTGAAACAACAAATGGCTCGCGTCGAGCAGATCGTAGAGGCCTATTCGATTGCTGTTTTTCAGCAGGACGGAATGGAAGCCGACGATGTTATCGCGTCGCTGACGAGAACGGCGCGGGCAAGCGGTCTCAATGTGGTGATCGTCAGCGCCGATAAGGATTTGCTGCAACTAATCGACGAAAAAGTTTGGATGTTCGACACTATGCGGAACGTGGTTTTCGGAGTGCTTGAAACCGAAAAGAAGATGGGGGTTGGTCCGCGGCAGGTGCGTGATCTGCTCGCTTTGGTCGGAGACAGCTCGGATAATGTGCCCGGCGTGCCCTCGGTCGGCCCTAAAACGGCTGCTAAACTGCTGAATGAGTACGTCGATTTAGACGGAATTTATCGCTCGATAGATGAAATTAAAGGTCGGGCGCTGAAGGAGAACTTGAAGAGGTATCGAGATCAAGCGTATCTATCGCAGCTTTTAGTCACTCTACGAGATGACCTGGAAATCGCGTTTGACAAGCAAAAGATAAAAACCGGGACTGCCGACCCGCAGCGGCTCAAAGCGCTATTCAGAGAACTCGAATTCACGCGTCTGCTCAGCCAACTACCGTCCGACGACGATGGCGCGGCGGAGGTGACGCGGCCGGAGGTCTTCTCGGGCACCGAGTGCTCGATCTCGCGCACGCAAACCGAGCTGGAGGGGCTTTGCAAGAGCTTGAGCCGAGCGCGAGAATTTTCCCTGCTAACAGTACAAAGCTCCGACACCGAAGAGGAAGCGGGTTTACGGGCGCTTGCGTTTGCGTATGCCCTTCACTTCCCTGACCTCCAGGCGAAAGAAAAACAGCGTGGCTCGTTTGCCGGCTACGATTCAAACGATCGCGAAATCGCGAGCGCATATGTTCCTTTAGACTCTGACGGTACGGACGCTGATCGGAGCACGCAGGTCGAACGAGCGTTGCGGATACTCAAGCCGATCCTACAGAACCCGGATTTGCCGAAAGTGTCGGCTAATTCGAAACTGGACTCGAAAGCGCTGTTTCGCCACGGGATCGAGCTGCAAGGGGTCGTGTTGGATACCATGTTGGCGAGTTATTTGCTCGATCCCGAACGACGAGCGCATACGCTTGAAGATGTCGCCTCTTATCTCTTCGATCGAGATCGCGACGTCGAGCAGCTCGAATTGTCAATTCGACAAGGCGCCCGAGAGAGGGTCGCGTCCGCGCCGGAGCGTTCGAATACCGACGCGGCGCGCGCTGCGAAAAGCGCGACGCTGGTTTTGCGTTGCGCCCGAGCGCTGGCACCCCGAGTAGAACAGACCGAGTGCGAAAGGCTAATGCGCGAGGTTGAGATTCCGTTGGCGCGGCTTCTAGCCGAAATGGAGCTCACCGGGTTTCGAATCGATATCGATCATTTGTCTAATTTATCGCGCCAAGTCGGCGATCAACTCGTCGAGATCGAACAACGGTGTATCGAACTGGCGGGGCGGGAATTCAATGTCCTATCGCCTCGGCAACTCGAGACCATTTTGTTCGATGAGCTCAACCTGCCGGTCCTTAAGCGTACTAAGAGCGCCCGTTCAACCGACCACGAGACCTTGGAGGAGTTGACGGCATATCACCAGCTTCCGCTCGCGGTGCTTCAACACCGAACCCTTGCGAAGCTGAAGAACACCTATCTCGATACGCTACCGAAGCAGGTCGATAGGCATAGCGGACGCATTCATACCGAGTTTAATCAGGTCGTCACCGCCACCGGCCGTCTCTCCTCCAGCGATCCGAATCTTCAGAACATTCCGATTCGTTCCGAGATCGGCCGCTCGATTCGCAACGCTTTCATCGCCGCCGACGGCTGGGAGATTCTATCCGCGGATTATTCGCAAATAGAATTGCGGGTTTTGGCTCATCTCAGCGGCGATGCGAGCTTGGTTGAGGCTTTTCTCGCGGGAGAGGACGTGCACCGAAGAACCGCTGAGGCGATATTCGGCGTGAAGCCCGAGGCCGTGACGCGCGAAATGCGAGATCAGGCAAAAACGGTGAACTTCGCGGTTATTTATGGTCAGAGCCACTTCGCATTGGCGCGAAGCTTGCGCATCGACCGCTCTCAAGCGGCGAAATACATTCGAGCCTTCTTCGCAAAATACGCGGGGGTCAGCAGCTATATGGAGAGCGTGCTAAAAGAGGCGCGCGAGTTGGGGTACGTACGCACCCTATGCGGACGTCGGCGGCCGCTACTCGATCTAAACAGCAGCAATCACACGCGCCGCCAGGCCGCGGAACGTATCGCGCGCAATACGCCGATACAAGGGACCGCGGCCGATATTATTAAGCTCGCTATGGTAGCGATTTCGAGCGAGATAAAAAAGCGCGAGATGAAAAGCCGCATGCTTCTTACGGTGCACGATGAGCTGATTTTCGAGGCGCCGCCGGAAGAAAGAGAGTCTCTCGAACGGTTGGTGTGTAGCGGAATGGAAAACGCGATCGAACTAGCCGTTCCCTTGGTAGTCGATCGAGGTTGGGGTAAAAGCTGGGGAGAGGCGCATTAGGGACACCCCCTAGAGCACCGATCGGTGCTCTAGTTACCGCTATTCTCATTATCACCGAGATAAGCGATCGTACGGACGAGTTCCACAACCTGCTCTCTGAGCTCCGCCGTAAGATGTCTAAAACGCACGCCCATGCCCGGATTGAGGTTTTCCCCTGACTCGTGAAAAGGGTTCACCCAAATAACCTCTCCCTCGATTATCAGCGGTTCCTGGTTTTCGATATGAAAGCGCAAGCGCAATATCGAACCGACTTCCAACGGATTTTCAGAACGAATAAAAATCCCCATTTCGCTGATATTGGTCAAGTACGAAAAAAGGAAGGTATCGCCGCTTGCGTAATCGACCGCGTACGAGGTCTCGTAGCGTTCGTGCTCTCTGCGTTCTTCGTAGTCTTCTGACGCGTTCGCGTCGTTTTTTTTCTCACTCATATCCACCCCTTTTCGAGCCGCCAAGCCGTCGCCTTTCAACGAATCTGTAATGTCCCGGCGATTATTCGGTTACTATTGTCCTTAGGCCCTTCCTCAATGGGCATACGTGTATCTCCACTAAAAAGACCCATATAAACCGTGTAGTCTCCACGTTGAAAATGCGACGGTACCTCTAATTTCTGTTCATCAACCACTATATCGTCTTTTTCCCATAACCTCACCAGGTACTTTCCGTCCACTGGATCGTGATCACCATTTATTCGTTGGCCGAGACCGTCGATATGTACGAACAGCTTATAATTTCCTATCACCGGCTTGAGCACGCGAAAAACCCATGAAATCTTGAATGATTCTCCAGCGCCGACATAACCCTCGTGCGGAAGTTGAAGATTGTAGCCGAGGAATTCCAACCTATCGCTAAACCTCGCCCGTATCGGATATTGTATTCGAGGCGGTTTTTTTAAAACGTATTTCGCTAGTAGGTTTTGGTTCTGACGTCCCTGAATCGGGCGATTGGTAGCTAATAAGACTCTCGCGTTGCGAGCGTCCGCAATAAAAAGATGGTCCCCGACCCGCCGACGATACGATCTATTGATGTTAGCCAGGTCGTCGGCCCGAAAGACCGCCCAACGCCATTTCGGCGATACTAAGTAGTCGACGAGGTCCGTCTGTTTGTCTATCGCGCGCACCTTTCCGTGCGCGTAATAGGCTGCTGCTCGAGCGCCGATCTGATATTCCGCCAGCTCGTTGGAAGCTCGACCGAGATCATTATAGGTTTCAAAGATTTCCCGCGGCGAAAAGTGTTCGCTCAGTTTCGGAAGGACGCTCTGGGCGGCAGCGGTGGCGAAGAACGCGCTCGCGATAACTGCCGGAACAAAGCGCAGCCCCTTCAATTTGCCGTATATCCAAGGAAGGTATTGTAAAAAAAGGATAAATATAGGCAGCGCTAAAGGGACGAATACGAGACGACGATAAATTTTGATGCCGAGCGTCGTCAGGCGAATCGTTTTCGGCGAGACATAGGCTAAAATGCCAGCCACTACTACCGCGACGATCGACAAGCAGATGACTATCAACCAGAGCTTGTAACCAAGCCCTCGCTGCCACTGCTCCCGCAGGATGCGATAGGGTTTTCGAATATCCGGTCTATTCTCTATTGGTCTGATCGCGAGTCCCAAAACCAGGAACAACGAGGTCGGAAGAATCGCCGCGGCCCATGCGCCTCTTAGATCGAGAACCGCCGGTACTTTGAAATCGGTTATCGGCATACCCTTCATCGGGGCTTCCGGGTAGAGGCTGTAATCGCGAATTATGAGGA
>JAFGIB010000101.1 GCA_016929805.1 Deltaproteobacteria bacterium
AAAAAGTGAGCACGCCCTTAGTTCGCGCTATTTTTCGCGAGCGAAGCGCTTTACGCCGACGGATTTTTTGCAACGTTAAGGTCTACTTTGATTCGTATCGCCGGATAGAAATTTACTGGTTGCGCTATGCTTTTGCGCTATTGCTATTCAGACGGAAAACGCCGAGGTAACGAGATGGAAAAGATAGTCGGTAATACGAGGCTTTCTCTGGTGCAAGGCGACATAACCCAACAAGCGACCGACGCGATAGTAAACGCGGCTAACTCGTCGCTGATGGGTGGCGGCGGCGTGGACGGTGCTATCCACCGGGCCGGAGGACCGGCTATTTTGGAGGCGTGCAAGAAGATCGTCGAGAAGATCGGCCGGCTTGAAGCCGGCCAAGCCGTAATCACGACTGGTGGAAAGCTTCGAGCGAAGCACGTGATTCATACGGTTGGGCCGGTCTGGCGGGGTGGAGATAAGGGCGAGCCCGATACGCTTGCAAGCGCGTACCGGGAGAGTTTGAAACGAGCGGTTCAAGCGGGTTTGGCCAGCGTTGCGTTTCCTTCGATCAGCACGGGGGTATACGGGTACCCCGTGGACGAAGCCGCGCGTGTAGCCGTAAACGCGGTACGGGAATTCGTACTAAAGGATAGCAGCCTTCAGGAAGTGGTTTTCGTCCTCTTCGATTCCACCACCTTCGGGGCATTTCAACAGGCGATGAAAAGCCTGGTAGCTTGAAACGTGACCGTGTGGATTTACGACGTGTCCTCGATTTCGCTTAATACCGCCGGACCAGCAATCGAGGGTAAGAAGTGTTCGCAACCGGTAAGCTGAGGTCAGAGGGATGAAAAATCGGCGTTTGGTATCGACGGTATTATTTACTTGCTTTATCGCTTTTGCTTTGATGTTTACCGCGATGGGATGCTCGCGTCGCGATAAGTCCGAGTCGAAGTCCAAGAGCGGACGACCGAAAACCGTGAGAGTTCAAACGGTGAAAAAAGGCGATATTACCGAGGTTCTCGACTATGGAGCTGATCTACAACCCTATTTGGAAGTGAAGATATTTTCCCCGGTTCCCGACCGGATTCTCACTTTCCCCTGGAGCGATGGGGACGAAATCCAGGAGGGTCAACGAATCGCGCTGATCCGAAAAAAAGGTCTGGACATGGGCTTGGAGCAGGTCAGCGCTCAGATCGACGCTCTTGACATCGAAATCGACAACCTGGAGAGCGAGCTCAAGCGGTCCAAGACGCTGTTCGCCGCCGGCGCGATTTCGCAGCAGTCGTTCGACAAGATCGAGGCCGCGCTGCGCGGGCTAAAAGCTCAAAGACGAGCGCTTCAAGCGAGCAAAGGGCAGGTCGCGGTCAGCGCGGGAAACGCCGTGATCATCGCGCCGATAAAAGGCGTGATCGCCAACAAGATGTTGGAGGTCGGAGACCTGGCGGCGCCGCAGATACCCTTGTGCAGCATCGTCGAGATCGAAAAGCTGAAGGTACAGCTCAAGCTGGTCGAGTCGGACGTACCAAAGGTACGCGTCGGCCAAGCCGCGCGGATTCGTCTGAACGCCTACCCGCAGCGGGTTTTTACCGGCGCGGTAAAAAAGATCTTGCCTTACCTCAACTCGGCGACGCGCACCAACACCGTGGAAGTGGTGCTGGATAACCCCAAGGACCCCGAGACCGGGTCATTTCTGCTGAAGCCGGGAATGTTCGGTCGGGCTGAAATCGAGGTTGAGCGCTATGAGCAAGTGATTACGGTCGATGAACGCGCCCTGATACTCGACAACCAGATGCTGGAACAACAAAAGGATAACCAAATCCTACGTAAGGTTTTTGTCGTGGACGGCGCGAATCGCGTTCATTCGCGCTCGGTGAAGCTGGGCGTTCGAAAGGGTTCCGTGTTTCAAGTCATCGAGGGGTTGTCAGAAGGAGAACGCGTCGTCACCCGGGGTCAAAACGGGCTTGAGGACAATCAGAAGGTCGAAATCGTCAAGGCTCTTAAATAGTACCGTTCCGCTTTCGACCGGAGGCGCCCAAAGCACTAAGGAAACGGCTGACCATGAATTTATCAAGTCTATCGGTACGTCGCGCGATCACTTTTTCCATGGCCTATCTGATGCTGGTCGGTTTCGGGCTTTTTTGCCTAATGCGCCTGCAGCTCGATCTCTATCCGGATATCTCCTTTCCGACCGTGCTGGTGATTACCAACTACACCGGGGCGAGCCCAGAGGATGTCGAGACGCTGCTCACGCGCCCGATTGAAAGCGCGGTCTCTTCCGCGAAGAATGCCGAGGAGATTCGCTCGACTTCCAAGCAAGGCGTTTCGTTGGTGGAGGTCAAGTTCGATTGGGGGATGGACATGGAGCAAGCGGAAACCGACGTTCGGCGCAAACTCGAAATGGTCGAGGGCTTTCTTCCCGAGGACGCCGACGAGCCGCTGGTTTTCGCCTTTGATCCCTCGATGCAACCCGTGGTGATGATGACCATCACCGGGCCCTATCGGCTCGATGAGTTGCGGACGATCGCGATTGACGAGTTACAGCCGCGCATCGAGCGATTGCCCGGAATCGCCTCGGCCGAGGCCGCGGGCGGCCTTGAAAGAGAGATTCAAGTCGTGCTTGATCCCGTTAAGATCGATGCCTCCGGCCTTGATATCAACGCGGTCGTCGCGGCGATTTATAAAGAAAATACCCAGATGCCGGGCGGCTCGATCGATCAGGGGACGTTGCACTTTTCCATCCAAACCCAGGGCAAGTACCAAACCGTGGAGGAAATCGGCGAGGTCATGGTGGGGATGAAGCAAGAGGGCTTCGAACCCGTTCCGATTCGCCTTAAGGAAGTCGCCGAGGTGCGGGATGCATTCGTCGAGAGCGAGCGCATCATCGAAATTGACGGCGTGCCCGCGGTGTGGATGATCGTTCGCAAGCAGTCCGGCGAGAACACGGTTAAGGCATGCCGGGCGGTCATCGATGCCTTGCCCCGTTTGCGACGGGAGTCAGCCGCGGATATCGATTTTAAGGTGATCTTTAACCAAGCTGATTTTATCAACAAGTCCTTGGGTAATCTCTCCAACACCGCGCTCGTCGGAATCGCCATCACCTTTATCGTATTGTTTTGGTTTTTAAGGGATCTTAGAAGCGCGCTAATCGTATCGGCGGCGATTCCGATTTCGGTGATCGCGACTTTCGCGGTGATGGATTCGGTCGACATGACGTTAAATGTGTTGTCCATGGCCGGGCTGGCGTTGGCCGTCGGCATGCTGGTCGATAACTCGATTGTGGTTTTGGAAAACATCTTCAGGTTGCGAGAAGAGGGGCGTGACGCGATAACCGCTTCGATCAGCGGTTCGCAAACCGTGACCACGGCGGTCATCGCCTCCACCTTGACAACGGTGTCGGTCTTTGTACCCGTGCTTTTCGTACCGGGAATCGCGGGAGTGATGTTCAAGGATATGGCGGTGACGATTTGCTTTTCGCTCTTGGTTTCGCTGGTGGTCGCTTTGAGCTTCATCCCCTTGGCCGCGTCGCGGCTACTTACAAGCAAGCGCGCTGAACGGCAGCCGGGCCGGGCGAGCGCCAAGGACGTGGTCGGCCCGTTGCGCGAGGTCTACGGCAAAGCCCTGGATTGGAGCCTCGCGCATCGCTGGGCGGTCGGCGCCGGATTGCTCGTAGCCGTCGGTTTAGCGGCTCTCTTGGCGCTGCTCTTGCCCACGGAATTCGTCACCGAAAGCGATCAGTCGATGGTTTTCGTCAGCGCGGAAACCCCGGTTGGTAATAATCTCAATGAGACCTATGAGATCATCCAAGAAACAATAGAACGAATAAAGAAGGTGATCAAGCCGCAGGAACGAAAGCTCATCGGCATCGACGTCGGTATCGGCAAGGGGTTTGTCGCGATTTTTTCCAAGGGCGTACACGCGGGCGTTATCCGGGTTCCCCTCGTTGATCTAAAGTATCGCAAGCGAAAGCAACAGGAGATCGAGGATGTTCTGCGCGAGGAGCTGGAGCAAATACCGGGGCTGAAAGCCACCGTGGCGATGCCGTTCAATATGATGGGGAGCGAGGGCGACATAGAAATTCAGATACGCGGCCACGAGTTGGCCGTCTCGAGAAAGATCGGGCTCGAGCTGCGCGACCGGATCGCCGCGATGCCGGAGATGGTCTCGGTCAACTATTCGATGGAGGACCAGAAGCCCGAAATTCGCGTTGTGTTTGATCGGCCGAGGATGGCGGAGTTGGGTATTTCGTCGGCAGCGGTCACCAACGCGATCTCCACGTATTTCATGGGCAGGGTGGCGGGTCGCTACTCTGAGGGCGGTGACGAGTACGATATTCTCGTGCGCTATGAGCAAGCGCATCGTCTGGACATCGACGAGATACGCCGGATGCCGGTAGCGGCGCTCGGCGGACAGACGGTACCGCTGGCGAATATCGCTCGCGTTGACATCGCGCTGGGACCGGTCGATATCACGCGCCTCGACCAGGAGCGCGTGACGCGATTGATCTGCAAGCTCAAGGCGCGTTACGTCGATGAAAACGGCAAGCAGTCGCGAAAGGATCTCAGGCGTTCAATAGCCAGCGTCACAAAGCGACTGGAGGCGTTCACTTGGCCGAAGGAGTTTAGCTTTTCTATAGGCGGAACAGCCGAGGATTTCATCACCTCGTTTCGCTACCTCGGCCTGGCTCTCGCGGTGTCGATTTTGCTGGTATTCGCCGTTATGGCCAGCCAGTTCGAATCCTTACGGCAACCTTTTATCATCATTTTTACCGTACCGCTCGCGGCGATCGGCGTGGTGCTGATGTTTGTGCTTACCGGCAGCACGGTCGATATCGGGTCGTTGATCGGCGTCATCATGCTGGTCGGGATCGTGGTTAATAACGGTATTATCATGGTAGACGCCGCCAACCAGATCCAAGAGCAAGGGCAGGATAGGTTTCAAGCGATATCCCGCGCCGCTCGCTTGCGGATGCGGCCGGTGTTGATGACCAGCGCCACGACGATACTCGCGATGGTACCCATGGCCTTGGGAATCGGCGAAGGCTCCGAGGGCTGGTCCGGCATGGCGAAAGCGGTTATCGGTGGGCTGACCGTCGCGTCGTTTCTCACGCTGTTCGTCGTGCCGACGATGTACACGCTATTCGCGAGAAAACAAATAACAAAGCTCGAGCCCTGAGCGCGTGTCTGTCCGGAGAGAGAAAACCGGCGATACGGCCGGGCCGCGAGCCCGTTAACGTTTATTAACCGATAGAAACCTCGGTTTTATCAAAACCAAAACCGAAGACAGAAACGCCACGGTTCCCAGACACGTCGTCACCATGGTAAGCGCCACCAGAACGCCGAGTAACACATGTACCTTGAAGAGAGAGAGGGTCAGACAAAGATACCCTCCGGCGACCGCGGTGGCCACGTAAGCGATAGCCTTTCCCGATGTCATCAAAGTTTTAGCGATGGCCTCTCTGAGATCAGCAGTGGTTTTAAGCTCCTCGCGTACTCGGAAAATAAAGTATATGGCGTAGTCCGCTCCAATTCCCACCGCCATGGCCGATATCGCCGCGGTTCCCATGGACAAGAGTATTCCCGTCCAGCCCATCAGCCCCAGGTTGATGAGAGCCGCGCACGCGAGCGGTAAAAGCACCAGAAGTCCCCCGATGGCGGATTTTAGTACCAATGACGTGAGCAGCGTTGTTATAAGGGCTATTTGAATTAGATTCTTGATTTTTCCTTCTACGATGGTTTCATCCACCGCCACGAGGTTGGCCATCTGGCCGCCGACCATTGCCCGCGCTCGCGACCCCGCGAATATCTTTTCGCCCTTCCGGTTGATGCGATCCATGATGCGCTTACAAACGGGTAAATCGTCCGAGGTCGCGGTGGCGAAAATAATCGCTTGCCGCCGATCCGCGTCGATCAGTCTGTCGATATCGGCCGTATTTCCTCCCATTTCATAAAATAATAGATATTGAGCGATTTCCTCTCGCGACGTCGGCAACGCCTGCGATGATATGTCCCTCTTTTCAAACGCTCTTTTCAAGATCTTTAATAGATCTACAATGGAAATTACTTTTTTTACATCGGCTTTTTGCGCCGATATGTATTTCGCGAGCTGATCCATACGCCGAATGGTATCCGGGTTCTTGACGCCGTCCTTTTCCCCGGTGTCGACCAGTACCTCGATGGTCGCGCCGGCGCCTGTCTTCTCCTTTAACGCTTGAAAACCTTCCATGAATCCGTGTTTCTCGAACAGCCTCATGAAGGCGTTGGCCTCGAAAAACTGTTGCGAAAAATTATTACCGGTTTCCAGCCTAAATAGCCCGAATAGCGACCCGAGGGCCAAAGCCAAAGAAACCGCCGCGATCCATCTCTCTTTTTTTCGGCGGATCAGATTCGCGAGGCCTCTGAGAAGCGGGTCAAAAAACTCCTCGCGACTCTCCCGTTCGACTTGTTTTTCGCTCGGCGGTTTCATCAGCACGCGCAGCGAGGGAATGAATGTCATCTCCACGACCAAGGCCGCCAGTATTCCGAATGAAACGCAGATTCCAAAGGTTTTGATGGAAGGCGTGCCTAACGTCGAGAGCGAGGCGAAGCTCAGCGAGGCGATGGTGCCTGCGGTCAACATCACCGCGCCCACCTTTGTCGTCGCTTCGACAACCGCTTCTCGGTTGATCTCGGAAAGCGACCATTGCGGTTTTTGCTTTTTTAGCCTCGCGTATTCCTCGTAGTAACGCTTTAGTATTTGAACCGAATGGCCCGCTCCCACCGCCAAGAGCAAAATCGGGCTCATCGCGTTCCAGGGATCAAGCGGCGCCCGGATCAAGCCCAT
>JAFGIB010000102.1 GCA_016929805.1 Deltaproteobacteria bacterium
AAAAATAGTGAGCACGCCCTTAGTTCGCGCTATTTTTCGCGAGCGAAGCGGTTTACGCCGACGGATTTTTTGCAACGTTAAGGTAAATCTGACCGAAGTCTGAGCGCCAAACGCAACATTTATTTTGACGCGACCCTAACACAAACTGGATATTTTGAGTATATAAAAAGTACAACTCTAAAGATGAAGACGAAATCGAGAGATGGTTGAGATGGGGGAGTCATACGGGGCAAAACCGGGTGTTAAAAAGTAATGACACGAAATCCCCGTTCGATAAACTTCGCGATGCTCGGGTGGCCACTTATGTCACTGACCAATGTCAAACCCTGCTCGAGCGCGCTTTGCTTCGCGCCCATTTTCGCCGCGCAGGCGTCGCAAACAGTGGTGATTAGACCCTGGGCCAACACTTTTTTATACAGCGCCGCAAAGGGCTGGTCAGGCTGCTCGTGCAGGGTTTTAATCAGCTTTGTAGCCGCGCCCTCCACGATGATCTCTACCTCGTGGTTGCGTTCTTTCATATCTAGCGCATTGAGCAACACATGGGCGAAGCAGACGAGCTCCCCGTTGAACGTGAGAAGCGCTATCTTTTCCACTTTTGACCTCCTTACTAAGCTTAACGTTGCAGGGATTAACAGAACCGAGCCTATAGCGGCCGAGGGCTATTTTTCAAGGTCGGAAAAATTCCGGAAAAAATCGAGCGACTCGGGGTTGATCAGGGCATCCCGATTGGCCACCGGGCGGCCGTTGATGATATTGGCCACCGCGCTTTCGACCTTTTTCATGTTCAGCGTATAGGGAATGTCAGGCGTTTCGATCACCCGCGCGGGAACGTGGCGCGGGGAGGCGTTGCGGCGCAGCGTCTTTTTTATCTTGTCGATCAGCTTATCCGTGAGATCGTATTCGGGCTTGAGCTTGACGAATAGCAGGATGCGTTCGTCGCTTTGATGGCGTTGGCCCACGGCCAGGCTGTCGTCGACCTCTTCGAGCTTTTCCATCTCGCGATAGATCTCGGCGGTGCCGATGCGCACTCCCGAGGGCATCAGCACCGAATCCGAGCGACCGTAAAAGGTCATACCTCCCGTGTCGCCGTGAATCACCACGTAGTCGCCGTGGCGCCAAACGCCGGGATAGATCGAGAAGTAGGCGTCGCGGTACATATCGCCGTTGGGGTCGTTCCAAAAATATAGCGGCATCGACGGCACAGCCGCCTCGCACACGAGCTCGCCTTGACGGTCTACCACGGCTTTGCCGTTCCGGTCGTAGGCTTTGACTTTTTTACCCAGGCCTCGCGCTTGGGTTTGTCCCGCGTAGACCGGCAGCGTGGGATTGCCGATGGCGAAACAGCCGTTGATATCGGTGCCGCCCGAGATGGAATTGAAATGGAGATCGGATTTAATCTCGCGATAGACGTAGGCGAAACCCGCGGCGGACAGCACCGAACCGGTTTGAGAGATCTGGCGCAAGCCGCCGAGGTCGAAGCCTTGAATAGGCGAGCTTTTAGCGGCGCGAATGTGCTCGATAAACGAGGCGCTGGTGCCGAAGATCGTGACTTCCTCGTCCTGGATGATTTCCCAGACCGCGTCCGCGTCGGGATAAAGCGGGCTGCCGTCGTAGAGCAATACCGTTGCGCCTACCGCGAGCGAGCTCAGCAGCCAGTTCCACATCATCCAACTACAGGTCGTGATATAAAAAATAGTATCCTCGCGTTTGAGATCCGTATGAATAACCAGCTCGTTCAGGTGGTTGATTAGAACCCCGCCCGCGCTCTGCACCATGCACTTCGGCTTTCCCGTGGTGCCCGAGGAAAACATGATGTAGAGCGGATGTTCGAAGGCAAACGGCTCGAAATCACAATCCGCCTCGGTCGAGAGCAACTGCTCGAACGCGAGCGCCTGTGGTAAGCGACCTAGCTCGGGCCTTTGTCCCAAATAGTCGCTGACGATGACCCGTTGCAGCGACGGAATGCCCTCGACTACCGCGGTCAGATCCGCGAGAGAATCATAGCGCTTGCCCTTATAAACATAGCCCGCGACCGCGAATAAAACCTTGGGCGCGATTTGACCGAAGCGGTCTATCACCGCGCTCGGGCGAATATCGACCGCGCACGAGGCCCAGAGCGCGCCGATGCTCGCGGTCGCGAGCATGGCCACGACGGTCTCGACGCTGTTGGGCATATAGGCCGCCACCCGGTCGCCCTGAGCTACTCCCATCTCCCTGAGCGCGCGGGCTAAGCGCGCGACCTTCTGCCGGAGCTCGGCGTAGCTCACGCGCATCGAGACCCCGTCCTCGCGCCTGGCTATGAGCGCGGTATGCTGGTCGGCGAAACGCAAGAGGTTTTGCGCGAAGTTGAGCCGGGCGCCCTCGAACCATTTGGCTGCGGGCATGCGATAAGGATCATCGACGATCCGCCGGGGCGGTGTGGCAAACTGAATTTCGGTAAAATCGGAGACCGCTTGCCAGAACTCGGCGATCTCGCCGACCGACCAGTCGTAAAGCTCGGCGTAGGTTTTGATCTGTTTCTGATATCGCCGATTGACCGATTCGATAAAACGGGTGATGTTCGCGTTGCCGATGACCTCGGTTGAAGGGGCCCACAACCGGCTGTTCATATCGAGCTCCCTTCGAGCTTAGAGACGGCGCCTGCGCCGAAGTGCTAAGATCAACGCGGCCAACGCCAAGAAGTAAGCATGGCCTGAAGGCTTGGAAGTTACGCTACAGCCGCAGGCTCCGATCTCATCCGTTGACTGCTCGTCGTCGTCGGCTTCGTTTCTATCTTTCAACGCATTCTGCGCCTCGTACGCGGAGAGATTATCAGAAGACTCCTCATCGCTTTCGCCCTCCATGTGGACGCGTCCTTGAAAGATCGCGAACCAACCTTCAGGCATACAGGCCACGGCCTTGGTCTCGTCGCCCTCTTGCCACCAGGGAGGGCCGGCGTACTCGCCGTCCTCGTAATCTTCTCTCAAGAGATAGGTATCGGAAAAATCAAGGCACTTCCAACCGTCGGAACAGTCGCTATCGCTTTGACAATCCTTGCGTTTGGGAAAACAGATCTTTTGTACAACCGTTTCGCACTCATTCTCGACCGGCTCAGGGGGAGATCCCGCATCGGACTCCTCTCCCTCGAGGCCCGGGGCACTGGACGGCAATTCTTGCACGGAGGTACAAGTCTCGCTCGAACCGGCCGACGCGCACTCATAACCCTTTTCGCAGTCGGCGTCGTCGCTACACTCTATCAGCTTATACGAGCAGTAGTTCGCGTCCTCGCCCTGCCGCTCGCACACCAACGGGCTCGGGCAGTCGTTGTCGATTTCGCATTCCAGCGGCGCCGGCTCGCACCATCCTTCCTCGTCGACCTCTTCAACCTCGAGCTCGGGGCACGAACCTTCAGGATCACACGCCGGGAGCGCAACGGTCGAGTCTTCTTTTTCGCAAACATACCCCTCGCCGCAATCCTCGTCCTTCCGGCAGGCTCCGGGGCCGGGCTCACATCTTCCCGGGCTCTGTTCTTCAGTTGTGCAAACCGGTTCCTCTCCAGGTTCCGAGCTGTTCCGGCAAATCGTCGAAACCGGCGGTAGATCGCAGTGCTCGTCCTCTGGGCAGTCGTCGTCGGACAAGCAATCTTGAGCCATGCTCTCGGCGGCTCCGGCTGTAGAGAGTGAAAGTATAAACAAGGAAACCAAAGCGCGTTTCCTATTTAAAAAAGTCAGCGTCATTATAAAGCTCCTCGGCCAAACAATAAGCGGCGAAAGCTCTCCCGCTCAGTTTTTAAGAATCGATATGCTAACTATATCCTTAGTCGGTTACGCCGGCTACTTTATCCTGGTAAAGGTAACTGTTCAGTGGGGTACTGCTGTTTGGCTACGACGGCGGCCGATTCATCCCGGACAACCGGCGCCGACCCTGGGGCGATTCTATTCGAATCACCCCAGCGTCCTTGGGCGGGCGTAGCTCGGGTCCTTCGGACCCTGTGTACTTCTGCTGGAAACGTACAGCTTCGCGGACTCACGTCCGCTTCGCTTTGTACGTTTCCACCGACAACCGTCAGGTACAGCAAGTACCATCCT
>JAFGIB010000103.1 GCA_016929805.1 Deltaproteobacteria bacterium
AGGATGGTACTTGCTGTACCTGACGAGCCGGCGCGAGGACGAAAGCCGGTTTTAGGGGATGAATTGGCCGCCGTCGTAGTCAAACAGTAGTACCCCCCTGAACGGTTACAGATTATCTAGCCTCTTCTGTAAAAACCACCCTTTGAAGCTGGAAGGCATTCTTCGTGTTCTCGCGGCTACAGGCTACTTGCTCCTTCGTACTCGGAGTGCTAAGCGGTCTAACCGATCAGAAAGAGGAAACTATGGCATATACCTGCGAAATTTGTGGGAAGAACCGTCAGAAAGCCCATCTAGTCAGTCATTCCAATATCAAGACGCGCAAATGGCAGGAGCCCAATCTTCAATTGGTCCGAGTTATCGAGGGCGGGCGTATTCGGCGCATTCGGGTGTGTACCAGGTGTATTCGTTCGGGACGTATTGTTAAGGCCCCGTAGCTTCAATGGACGAACCCCGGGCTCCCATTTTGGTAGAGCCGCCTCCGGGCTGTCGCGAGGACTCTGTCGTTTTAACCTTTAGAGTTCACCGTCAGTTCTCCGGTTTGCGTCTAGACAGATTTATTCAACGTCAAATTCCGCGGATATCGAGAACTCGAGCGCAGGAAATCATCCATTCGTGCGCCTACCGAAGCGACGGCTCACGAAGACGTCCTAGCGATCTGGTCCGGGAGGGCGAGGTGGTTTTGCTCGTGCGTCAGCAGTTCGTCGAACCGGAAACCCCGCTTTATTTCGATGTGCTTTATCAAGACGAGGCTATCTTGGCCGTGGACAAACCGTCCGGCCTAACCATGCATCCAACCGCCACTTACCATAAGCACACGCTCAGCCATTTGCTAAAACAACGCTACGAAAGCTCGGGGATAAGAGGACCGCGAATAGTTCATCGTCTGGACCGCGAAACCAGCGGTGTCGTGTTATGCGGGTGTACTATCGAAGACGAGCGCAAGCTGAAAAAGGCATTTGAAAACCATCAGGTGCAAAAGAGCTACCTCGCCGTCGTGAGAGGTCGAATCGGACCTGACCAAGGCTCGATTGAGCTGCCGATAGCGCCGAAAAAAGGAGGTTTACACCTCTTGATGGAGGTTTCCCGTTCAGATCAAGGACTTGAAGCGCGTACCGATTTTGTCGTTCGTGAACGCGGCGTGGGACATAGCCTAGTGGAGCTGTTTCCGCGGACCGGCAGGCAACACCAGTTGCGCGTTCACTTGTCGGAAATCGGCCATCCCATTGTGGGCGATAAGCTTTATGGCCCGGAAAGAGAGTTACCTTTTGTCGAATACATCGAGACGGGCCTTACGGATTCGTTGCTCCGGAGGCTTGGACATGGCCGCCAAGCGCTGCACGCGCGTGGTATGACGTTTCGGCATCCAAGAACGGAACAACCTTTTACCGTAACCGCGCCGCTTCCGAAGGACTTGCTTGAGCTATGGAAAAACCTAACGTAATGCGGTAAGAGCCTATTTTAGTAAACCGCCGGCGACAAGGCCTACCGGGATAGGCTCTAAGTGAACCGTACGATTTCAGAGAGGTGAACCGTGTTTTATCGCGCTACGGGCTGTAAACTCATTCTTTGTATTTTCACTGCGATTGTTACAAACGATTGCGGGGGCGCTTCAGGGCGCGTGAGCGCTTCGTCGGAGTTTACCGCGACCCACGCCGAATTTTTTGAAGATGGTATCGACTATGTCGCGAATCCCGAAGCATTAGAGGGACGCTGGTTGCAAGAGTGGCAACGCGAACTCGAAAAGCGGCTGGAGTATAGCGATTTTATCGGAGTGATTACGGTCAACACCTTGCGTACCGACATCGATCCCGGTCGTCGAACAAGCTACCGGCTTTTAGCGACGGTTGATAAGAGCCTATACGGCAACGCGCCGCAGGAGGGGCTGTCGTTAGTGGTACGCGACGGCCAGGCGGGATATGAAACCGTGGATGGCAACCAGCGCCGCATTCTAAACGAGAAATTTGTCGTTTTTGTAAAGTGGTACGAAACCGAAGACGATTCGGTGTTAGCCCACTGGCACCTCTCTCCAGCGTCGAAGACTATCGTACAACACGTTCAAGAACTAATCGATCGACGCGACGAGGCAAAGAGCCATATTCGCGTGGTTACACATGAAAACTAGAATTTACTTTAGAATTCGTTCGAGGCTTGTCGATTCCGAGACGAGCCGATCGATAAAATCAGAGCGACTTTCCCATTGAGCAACTCGCGCGATGTTGAGAATAAACGCGATGATTGCCCTTTGCAGCTCTCTCTTTTTTATCAACTGCTCGACGAGTCGCGGGGAGAGCGAATCACAACAGGGTCAGGCTCGTAACGAGCCGCGAGGCAAGCAGGGGGTTTTACCCGCCCTTCTGATGGACGATAAACCGCAGCCCGAGGGCGCGAGCTCGAAGAGGATGCCTCAGGTCGTCTTACTGCCAGAGGGCCGGGAGCCGGTCAGGGTCGATGTCGAAATCGCGCGAACAGCCGAGCAACGGCGCCGCGGTTTGATGTACCGCAAAAGTCTCGCGCGGAATCGAGGAATGTTGTTTATTTTTGAAAAACCGGGGCAGCTTTCGTTTTGGATGCGCAATACACATATTCCCCTCGATATGATCTTTATCGAGTCCGGAATGCGGATTCTTGGAATCGTAGAGGATACAACACCGCTGAGCGACGAGTCGTGCTCCGTTTCAGGAGAATCGCAATACGTGCTCGAGGTTAATGCCGGGTTCGCGAAAGCGCACGGCCTTTGCAGGGGAGTGAAGGTCGAGTTCGTCGGATTTTTTCTGTAGGTGCTCTTTCGCGGTTGACGGCCGATTAATACCACCAGGTACATCCGCCGTTTACGCATCCACAACGAAGAGTCAGCGGCGTCTGACAACCGCACGGCGTGTCCGCTCGGCCGAAATCAGGGTTAAAGCAAACCTCTCCGCCGCATCCGCCGATGGCGCAATCGCTATCGCGCTCGCAGTAAGCGTTAGTGCTTCGAACACATCCACCGGAGACAGAAGACCGTTCGCTTTCATCCCACCCTGCATCATCGTCCTCAATCGGGCCTATGTCTCTTACGAGGCCGGTGTCTCTAAAATAGGTGCCGCCGTCTCTAACGCTACCGTCGGTTGCACCTGCCGAAAAGCACATGGAGGAATCAAATAAGCAGGAAGACGAGCAGCGAAGCCGCCCTTGCTCTCCGAATAAGTTCTCGCACGTCGCGCCTCCGAGATTTCGACCATCGCACTGTTCGCCGTTGCTGGGCTCAATCACGCCGTTGCCGCAATATTCGGCCTGAGCACTACCGTCAATTCTCGCATCTTGCAGTCCTCTAGTACCCGCGGTACCTCCCGACCCCAAATCGCCGTTACCCCCTGTTTCCCAAGCGTTGGGTGTGAGTTCTCGATCTTCAAAACACCCCGATATCAATAGCGGCGAGATAATAGTAAAAGCAAAAACAACGCGCACCTTAAGCCTCCCTCTATCGTTTCTCTGATCATAGCAGACCGCGGTAGAATTACCCCGTTTTTTTCGCGGGCCCTATTCGCCGATTATTTTGATTAGCGCGCGTTTTCTTCTTTTACCGTCGAACTCGCCGTAGAAGATCTGTTCCCACGTGCCGAAATCGAGCCTCGCGTCTGTCACCGCTACCACGACCTCCCTGCCCATGATCTGTCGCTTCATGTGGGCGTCGGCATTGTCTTCCCCAACATTGTGGCGGTACTGCGAGACCGGCTCGTGCGGTGCGAGCTTTTCCAGCCAAACGTCATAGTCGTGATGCAGCCCCGCCTCGTCGTCATTGATGAACACCGAGGCGGTGATGTGCATGGCATTGACCAGCACTAACCCTTCGCGGATTCCGCTTTCTTTTAAGCAGGCTTCGACTTGAGGCGTGATATTTATAAATGCGCGCCGAGTAGGCACATTAAAGGAGAGCTCTTTGCGATAGCTTTTCATCGTTACCTCCATGCAACGGGCTACGATAACGAATAAAGCTCCGGTTTTCTAGCCGTTCGTCCGAGCCTCTATCGACTGCCCTTCGGGAGATCGTAACCGTTCAGGGGGGTACTGCTGTTTGACTACGACGGCGGCCGATTCATCCCGTAAAACCGGCTTTCGTCCTCGCGCCGGCTC
>JAFGIB010000104.1 GCA_016929805.1 Deltaproteobacteria bacterium
AAAAAAAGTGAGCACGCCCTTAGTTCGCGCTATTTTTCGCGAGCGAAGCGCTTTACGCCGACGGATTTTTTGCAACGTTAAGGTAAGCATAGTCCGTTTTTTTATACCTGCTAAACAAAGCGCGAAAATCGCTATGGTTGCGATCGCGCGTAAGCGACAAAAACCAAATTCACGAATTCTTTCGGTTCGGACGAGGAGCGGTCAAAATCGACATTAAAGCGACTCGCCTGGCTCGTATCTCTACAAAGCGCGGAAATGATTCGTTCCGCGCGGGCTTTTGCCAACCGCTCCCTCGTGGCTAAAGAGCCTGATTCGGGATGTACTTGTAGCTTGATCGGTCCGTGCGGATGAGCGCGGATTAGAGCTGACACTCTTTGTAGCGTCGTTTTGCCTTGACGGCTTAACCGCGAGGAATCGGCGATAAAGAGCCCACTCAGGTTTATGACGATTCCTCGGGGAAGGGGCTGAAGGCTCAGCTTCTCTCTCACCCCGTCATTGATGAATGAGGTTACTTCGTCGCGAGTCGGGCCCTCGTTTTTTAGGCGCGCTTGGCCGAGAGCATCCAACGCCAGGGCGAGAGCCCGTCGAGTTTTTATCGCCGATTCAGCGGAGCCCGCCGGCTCGGACAGCGCCTCGTCGACGGCCTTTTGCGCCTCTCTTTCTAGACGATTCTCCACGCCCATGGCCGCGGCGCTCGCGAGATAGAGACGGGCGCGACGCAACGCGAGATCGATCTCTTCTTCGCCGGCCTTTTCAGGCCTCCGGGGCCCCGATTTTGTCTCGCCCAATTGAGTCGACGGATGTAAATCGAATGATAGGCGCTTAGCAGAATCCATCGAGGCTTTAAGCAGCTCGATTTCGCGTTCGATTTTTAGACTCGCTCGTCGGTAGTGGATCTCCCGTTTTCCGGCTCGATTGAGCCGTCGCTCGACCTGAACCCGACGCCGCTCGATTTCGACCCGCTCCGCCTCTAGCGTTGCGGCATCGAGCAGCATCTTTGCGCACAACGAGTACTCTCCGGCCGCCTCGTCGTCGTTCTGCCGCCGCGCCATAAGCGCCTTTTGATGAGCGCTTTCGGCCCGGGTGAAGAGATCCGGTGAGAGTCTTTTGGATTTCTGAGACTCGGGGCTCTTAAATCGTTCAAAGAGAACGTCGCGCGGTGGTGTCGATCCGCAGCCTACCGCGGCCGGCGTCCACAACGATAAAGCGATCACGGCGGAAAAAAATCGCGGGGATACGGGCGCGCTCGCTTTGACAGGCGAATAGACCGCTGAGCTTCGGGGGGCGTGAACGGTGACGAATGACACTACTTCGACTCCAAGAGAATCGCCGCGCGTTTTTGTAACCATCTTTCGAGGTCATCTTTTGCGCGCTCGGCCGCGCGCTCGGCCTCTATGGCTTTACGTTCGACCACGCGCAAAGCCGTTTCTTCCTCTTTCCGAGCTATCTTTCGGCCCGCGAGCAGCAGAGCGGCCTCGACGATCTGTTCGGCTCTTTCGGCATCAGCCTCGGCTTTTGCGCGACGCAACGCGATCGCGAGATTCAAGGCTCGCCGGGCCAGATCGATTTCGGCGGCCGCGTTATCCGCCGCCAGAGGGCGGGAGGAGATATCCTTCAGGGCGAATTCTAGCCGTTCGGTATTGGGGTGAGCCGCTTCGCGCGCTCGCGCTTGAAAGAGCCGCTTGAGCCCGGTGGGTCGAGTCGCATTCGGTTGTTGTTGTGCTGTCGCCGAGATCAATCCCGTCGCGGCTATCGAGAGGGCAACAGCGATCGCTACGGTTTGGAGATATCGCATATCGAACGCAACAAGCTAGTCGCCTAGCACGGATACGACAATAGCGATAATACCTATGACGCTCAGAACGATTCCGATTCCCAGTACGATATACGGAGCGTTGGAGATAGGCAGTTTCGGGATATCCGTGTCGTTCGATAGCGGTTGGACCTCGCGCGATTGCGCCGCTGTTGTCCGCGGCGCTGGAACCGCGATCGCCGCGCTCGTAGCCAACTTGCTGGACAAGCAGCCCTTTAGCGCCTCCGCGAATTTCGCCGCCGTCGGGTGTCTCTCCGCCGGATCCTTGGCTAATGCTCTCGCGAGTACCGCCTCGAGCTTGGGAGAAAAGCTAATGTCTCTAGTCCTTTTCGAAAGCGGAATAGGCTTGTCCTTGACCTGCGCCTTCATGACTTGACGTTTTTCCGTCGCGTCAAAAGGCAGCTTTCCGGTCAACGCTTCGTACATGATGAGACCGAGCGAATAGACGTCGCTTCGTCGGTCGAGCGGCGCGCCGAGCGCCTGTTCCGGGCTCATGAATTCAGGCGTGCCGAAGACCGCTCCTTGCTGGGTGAGGTTTAGAAGCGATTTCGAGCCGATCTGTTTTTCCGACACCTTGGCCAACCCGAAGTCTAATACTTTGGGAAAATCAACGGTGCCGCCCTGGTTTGTCAGAAAGATGTTCTCGGGCTTGAGATCGCGATGGATGATGCCGGCCTGATGCGCTTCTTCCAACGCGCCGCAAACCTGAACCATGATGTTGATACATCGGTCCGCCTCGATCGGTCCTTTAGTCCTTACCTCCTGAACCAAGTTGTAACCCGTCATATACTCCATGACGAAGTAGAAAGAGCCGTCCTCCAACTGCCCGTACTTATACACACGCGCAGTATTGGGATGGGACAACTGACTCATCGCGCGCGCTTCGCGGCGGAATCTCGAAACCAAGTCGTTGCGGGAAAGGTATCGAGAGTGAAGTACTTTGATCGCGACGAATCGATTCATCTTCGGTTGCTCGGCCTTATACACCGAGCCCATCCCGCCCGATCCGATTCGTTCGATAATCCGATATTCCCCGTTATCGACTTCTTTTCCGATTAAAGGATCTGACATGACCTGAGAATAATAACAAAGTCGGATTGTTTTTTCGAACATCCAGCAATAGATAGCCCAGGCGGTCAATCGCGGTGAGAAGCGAATCGGAATGTTTCAATCCTATCCTTTTGATCAGCTACCCAAATTAAAACGTCGCGAGCTGACGGTATTACGGCGCTGCGTGCGTCAGCTTCCTCGAGTAGACCTCGATCTCGCCCAAGCGACCGCGAGAAAGCTGTTGGGAACCGCGATTGAACTGAAACCGGGCGTTTTCGAGTGGTGTAACCGCGGGGCGTTGTCCGATCGGTTAACCGGTTCGATCGTCGCGCTGGTGCTCGAAAGGGGGGCGGGGGGTTTTGACAATCGACTGCTCATAGACCTTTCGCCGCATCTGGCGGCTGTTATCGTGGATAGGGCCCTGGGGGGTCAGGGGGAACAAGCGATAGGCAAGGGTATCTTTCCTTTGGACGATCTATCGAGAGGCGTGTTTGCATATGCCGCGGCGCGGCTGCTTCACGCGGCCGGGAGCCGCTTCCTCCTGAGTGACGTGCTCGTCGAGAGCAAAGTCGTCGGAGAGAGACTCGGAGAGCAGGGCGCGGCGGTTCGGCCTGTTGAGGTTCGAATCGGCGTGCATCTCGGGCGGGCTCGGGTATGGATTCCTTACGCGACGGCCGGCGTTTTGACAGGGAATGAGGCATTGCGATATCCGGACGCGCTGGCGCAGCTCAAACTCTCGCTGGTTGCGATCGCGGGCGGTGTACGACTGGATTTCTCCGAGGTTTGTGCGCTAAAACCTGCAGACGTCGTATTGCTGGACGAGTGTGACCTATACCGGCGAGGGCTCGATTGGCTCGGATCCGTCAAGTTGATGATAGACGGGGCTAGGCGCAGCGTGTGGCGGTGTAAAGCGGAGAATCAGGCGTTGATCATAGAGTCGGTCAACACGAGTGAGGAGCAAAAGATGGCAAAAGGAGAGACGCAGACAGTGGGAAATCCGCAGCGACTGATGAAGCTCGCGGGAGACGCTCCGATAGAGATTAGCGTCGAGCTCGCTCGTTTTTCCCTTACGCTGGAAGAGATTGGAGCGTTGCAGGCGGGAGAGATCCTGGCGACTGGATGCCCCATCGGCGAACGCGCGACGCTGCGGGCCGGGGGGCGTGCGATCGCTAGCGGAGAGCTCGTCGATATCGAGGGCGATATCGGGGTACGAATCCTTTCGGTCGCGCAGTGACAATCACAAACGGTTTTGAGTGAAGCAGGGCCATCGATCGATTTTTCGCGACGCTACCGCCATCGTACTGGCGGGCGGCCAGAGCTCTCGCATGGGGCGCGACAAGGCCATGCTCGAGTTGGAAGGTGTCACGTTGATCGAGAGAATCGTACAGCGGCTAAAACCCCTTTTTGCAGAAACTCTAATCAGCGCGCGCCAGCCTGATGCCTACCCGTTTCTCAAACTGCGCGTCGTCGCTGACCGCGTATCGGGTCAGGGGCCTTTAATGGCGATAGCCTCGGCGTTGGCGGCATCCGCGAACGACCTCAATTTCGTCGTTTCTTGCGACAACCCCTCTCTTTCAATCGATCTCATAGAGACCCTATTGCGCGCGGCGACAAAGGGCGATGCCGCGGTGCCGGTCAGGAGCGACGGATCATATGAGCCGCTCTTCGCGGTATATCGAAAATCCATGGGTATCGCCGCCGATGCCGCGCTCGCGCGCGGAGATCGAAAGGTGATCGCGATGTATCAAAAACGCACAATAATTTCGGTGAGACTACGTAGCGATGCGGAAATCAAGAATATCAACACGATAGACGATTATTACGAGTATCGCGCGAGACGAGAACGCGACGGTTGATTTTCGAATTTTTCGCGCGATCGCGCCGGTTCGGCTATGGCAATTATTACTACAAACACGTGCGGCTTTTCCCCTCGTTAGATAAACAAATTTTTTTATTGAACGAAGTGATACGGCATGATATTTCTTATCGCTCAAAAGTATCGGAATTCGTATTGAAGACACGAGCGACAGCCGAGAAAGATCGTATGAAGCGTAATACAGAAGAAAGACGCGGAAGCCGGGGGGCATGCGAAGCGTTTGACGCGTTATGCGAATGCGCACCGCAATGCCCGTTCGCTGGTTGCGCCGCGTCGCGGGCGACTCTTTTTTAGCTTGTAACATACGGTAACCGATGCTCGATTGTGATCGATAGGATAACTGGTGTATCTGTATACATTTGGTACTGCGGCCTCGAGCCGATAGTCGATATGTCGGAAGATGAAAAAGTATCCGCCACGGTAGCTATGCGGACGTCGTGCTACGCGGCGGAGTAACCCATTAATCAGGTAACCAAACAGATCATGAAACAAGAAGATAAAACCCTTATCCAGGATATTTGCGCAAGGTTTAATCGAGATCGAACACGGATGATGGACGTGCTGATCGAAGCGCAGAGAGCGCTTGGTTATCTATCCTCCGATGTAATTGACGCGATCGCCGAGGCATTGGCGATTGCGCGCGTCGAGGTGGAGAGCGCCGCTTCGTTTTACGCGTTTTTTTCTCAAAAACCGCGGGGTAAGTTCGTTATCCGGCTCTGTAACGACATCATCGATAAGCTAAAAGGGGTCGACAGGGTCGCGAGCGCGTTACGCGAGCAGCTCGGAATCGACTTCGGCCAAACCACGGACGACGATCTTTTCTCGCTCGAGTGGACCTCTTGCATCGGCATGTGCGACCAGGCGCCGGCGGCTTTAATCAACGATAAGATCGTAACCAGGCTATCGAGTGATTCGATTCGCGAAATCGTCCGATCGCTCAAAGAGCACGGGGATTTTTCAAAACTGAAGCTCGCCTTAGGTTCCGGTAATAACAGCCACCCGTTGGTCCGTTCCGTGGTCGATAACAACCTGCTGCAGCGCGGAGCGGTTATTTTCGCGCCGAGCGAACCGAGTCAAGCCCTGGGAAAAGCCTTGGCGATGAGCCCGACCGAGGTTATCCGCAGCATCAAAACCTCGAGGCTCCGCGGCCGAGGCGGCGCGGGTTTTCCGACCGGGATGAAGTGGGAGTTCGCGCGCAACGCCACCGGCGACGCAAGATATGTACTGTGTAACGCCGATGAGGGTGAGCCCGGAACTTTTAAAGACCGCGTGATTCTCACCGAGGCCGCTGATCTCATGTTTGAAGGCATGACCATCGCGGGCTACGCCATAGGCTCCGAGCAAGGCATTCTCTATCTACGGGGCGAATACGCCTATTTACGGGCGTTTCTCGAAGATGTGCTCGCGCAACGCCGCTCCAAGGGCCTTTTGGGCGATAATGTCGGCGGCAAGGCCGGGTTCAATTTTGACATTCGTATCCAGCTCGGCGCGGGCGCGTATATCTGCGGCGAAGAGACGGCGCTCATCAGCTCCTGCGAAGGCTTGCGCGGCGATCCGAAGACTCGCCCGCCGTTCCCGGCCCAAAAGGGTTACCTCGACATGCCGAGCATAGTGAACAACGTGGAGACCTTTTGTTGTGTCACGCGTATTCTGGACAAGGGCGCGGGTTGGTTCGCGGCGATCGGCACCACGGGCAGCGCCGGCACAAAGCTTTTTAGCGTTTCGGGCGATTGCGAGCGACCGGGGGTCTATGAGCTTGCTTTCGGCGTTACGCTGGCAGAGTTGCTTAAGATCGTTGGAGCCGAGGACGCGATCGCGGTTCAAGTCGGCGGCGCCTCGGGACGAATGGTCAACCCGTCCGAATACGGTAAAAAGTTGTGTTTCGACGAGCTCGCCACCGGTGGGTCGATCATGGTCTTTGGTCCGGGTCGGGATGTCATCAAGGTCGCCCGTGCGTTTATGGAGTTTTTCTGCGAGGAGAGCTGCGGATACTGTACGCCCTGTCGCGTGGGAAACCGACTTCTGAAACAGGGGCTGGAGAGGTTTATCCGCGGTATGGCGGAGCCCTCTGATATCGAGTATCTCGAGCAGCTCGGTAAGACGGTAAAGACCATGAGCCGGTGCGGTCTCGGGCAGACATCGGCGAACCCGGTTCTCAGCACGCTCCAGAGTTTTCGATCCGAGTACGAACGCCGGGTCGTAAAGAACACCAGCGGGCTTCAGCCCAGCTTCGATATTGTCAAAGCGCTTCGAGATTCCGAAACCATCGTCAAGCGCAAGTCAGTTCACGTAGGTCATTAGAAAGGAACGGCCCAAAGATGAGCGCAACCATCCACTTCACCATCGACGGAGTCGAGGTCACGGGTAAAGCCGGGCAGACCATTCTACAGGCGGCCAGCGAGGCCGGCATTTACATTCCCCGGCTTTGCGCGCACAAGGATTTGACCCCCCACGGAAGCTGTCGCGTTTGCACCGTAATGGTCAACGGTCGTCCCCAAGCCGCCTGTACGCAACCGGTCAGCGACGGTGCGATCGTGGAAAACGAGACCGCCGAGATCAAGGAGTTGCGTCGGAACTTGGTCGAAATGCTGTTCGTAGAGGGCAACCATTACTGCATGTTTTGCGAGAAGAGCGGTAACTGCGAGTTGCAGGCGCTGGCTTATCGTTTGGGAATTCAAGCGCCCAGGTATCCTTACTTTTTTCCGCAGCGCGCGCTGGACGCTACTCATCCGGATATCTTTATCGATCATAACCGCTGTATCTTATGTGGCCGTTGCGTGCGTGCTTCCAAAGAGCTGGACGGAAAAAACGTCTTTCAATTCATAGGCCGCGGCGCCCACAAGCGCGTTGGATTCAACGCACCCGACGGCCTTGGTCATACGGACGCCGCGGTCAGCGATCGGTTTGTCAGTATCTGCCCGGTGGGCGCTATTCTAAAGAAACGGGTCGGTTATGCGATCCCCGTGGGACAGCGGTTATTCGACAAAAGGCCCATCGGCTCCGAGATTGAAGCCAGACGGGCGAAGGGAAAGTAGGACGGCGAAAATGAGTACAAAACCTAAAGTAGCGACGACGTCATTAGCGGGTTGTTTCGGTTGTCACATGTCGCTTTTGGACATCGACGACCGCATTCTCAAATTAATCGAGTTGGTCGATTTCAACAAGTCGCCTATCAATGATATAAAAAAGTTTACCGATCGCTGTCTGGTCGGAATCATCGAGGGGGGGTGCAGCAATGAAGAGAACGTCCACGTGTTGCAGGACTTTCGCAAGCATTGCGACGTGATTATCGCGCTCGGCGATTGTGCCACCATGGGGGGGCTGCCGGCGATGCGCAACCACGTGCCGCTGAAGGAGTGCCTGGAGGAGGCCTATCTTAAGGGTCCCACCGTGTACAATCCCGGGGGCAAAGTTCCGGGTGACGCCGAGCTACCGTTAATTTTAGATAAAGTATATCCTTGTCAAGAGGTGGTGAAGGTCGACCTCTTTCTACCCGGCTGTCCGCCGCCGGCGGACACCATTTGGCAGGCTTTAGTGGCTCTACTGAACAACAAACCACTCGAGCTGCCCTACGAATTGATTAAATACGACTGATAAACCAGGAGCGATATCGTGAGCCATGTAAACAAAGTCGTCATCGAACCTGTAACCCGAGTTGAGGGTCACGGAAAAGTCACCATTTTACTGGACGAGCAGAAAAAGGTTACTCAGGCACGCCTTCATATCGTCGAGTTCAGGGGGTTCGAACGTTTTGTTCAGGGTCGCCCGTTTTGGGAAATGCCGGTGGTGGTGCAAAGGTTGTGCGGCATCTGCCCGGTCAGTCACCACTTGGCCGCGGCAAAGGCCATGGACATCGTCGTCGGAGCGGATAAGCTGACGCCCACCGCGGAAAAGATGCGCCGTTTGATGCACTACGGGCAGATTTACCAATCGCACGTCTTGCACTTTTTTCATTTGGTATCGCCGGATTTGCTTTTTGGTTTCGATTCGGACGTGGCCACGCGCAATATCATCGGCGTTGCGGTGAAATTTCCAGAGCTCGCGGTACAAGGCGTGATGATGCGCAAATTCGGCCAGGAGGTCATCAAGGCGACCGCGGGTAAAAAGATACACGGAACCGGCGCCATTCCGGGGGGTATCAACAAGAACCTCTCGATCTCCGAACGCGACGAGCTGTTGAAAGAGATCGACCAACAGATCACCTGGTCGCGCGGCGCGGTCAAAATCGCGCGCGACTATACGGTTGAGCATTTGACAGAGCTCACGGCGTTCGGTTCCTTTGATTCGAACCACCTGTCGTTGATTCGCGCCGATGGCGCGATGGATCTGTACCACGGCAATCTTCGAGCGATAGACGCGAACGGCAATAAGATCTTCGACCAAGTAGACTACCAAAAGTATATCGATTTCATCGCCGAGGAGGTGCGCGATTGGTCCTACATGAAGTTTCCCTTCATCAAATCGCTCGGTCCCGAGCGAGGTTGGTATCGGGTCGGGCCGCTCGCGCGCGTCAACACGGCTGACTTTATCGATACGCCGGAGGCCGAGGCCGCGCGCAAGGAGTTCGCGGCGGTTACCAAAGGCAAGCCCAATAATATCACCATGGCCTACCATTGGGCGCGGATGATCGAGGTCTTGCACGCGATCGAAAAGATACGCGACTTACTCAACGACCCGGATTTACAGGGTAACGACCTCGTGGTCACGGGTGAGCGTCGCGAGCAAGGCGTGGGCTTGATCGAAGCGCCGCGCGGCACGCTGTTTCACCACTACCGGGTCGACAAGAACGATCAGGTGGTGATGGCGAATCTCATCGTCTCGACCACCAATAATAATGAGCCGATGAACCGCGCTGTGGAGAGGGTCGCCAAGGACCATCTATCGGGTGTTGAAATAACCGAAGGGCTGCTCAATCACATCGAAGTGGCCATCCGCGCCTACGATCCCTGTATTTCGTGCGCCACGCACGCCTTGGGTCAGATGCCGCTTGAGGTGAAGCTCATAGACCATCGAGGAAATCTATTAGACCAGCGGTCGACATAACCAATCGGATTATGCAAACGAGGGGCGGCAAGATTCTCCTATATGGATACGGCAACCCGGGCCGCGGCGATGACGGTTTAGGCCCGGCCTTAATCGCGGAGCTCGAGCGGCTGGGTACCGAGTCTGCGACGCTCGAATCCAACTATCAGCTATCGGTGGAGGACGCGGCGGAGGTGGCCGCGCACCCCACGGTCATCTTCATCGACGCGGATACAGCCGGCGCGGGGCCGTTCCGGTTCGAGCGGGTTATACCCGAAAGGACCATTTCATTTAGCAGTCATAGTATCGCGCCGGGAGCCGTGGTGGCGCTCGCTCAACAGCTTTTCGGAAAGCATGCTGACGCTTATTTGTTAGCCATTCGAGGCTATGAATTTGATGAATTTAATGAGTCACTCTCCTACCTTGCGCGGGAAAACCTCGGCGAGGCGCTCGAGTTCGTGACGCGAGCGCTGCAGGAGCGGCGATTCGACGAATACCTGAAACAATATGGAATCGATTGCGGCTGTTCTATTTCGGCAGATGCCCAATGACGGAAGGTGGAGAAATGAAAGAAGGAAAAAAGCTAATCCTTTATGTAGACGACGACGCGGATCTGGTAGACGCGATCAAGCTGCGGCTCGAGAACGCCGGTTACGCGGTCAATGCCGCGCATTCGGGAGAGGAAGGTCTTCGCAGCTATCTAGCTGAAAAACCGGATTTTATCATCGTCGACTTGATGATGGAGGAGATCGACTCGGGCACGACCTTGGTGTCGAACCTCAAGGCCGAGGGCAACAAAGCGCCGGTCTACATGCTCAGCTCGACGGGCGATCAACTCAACATCGCGACCGACTATAAAGGCCTGGGGCTTGACGGCGTTTTTCAGAAACCGATCAATTTCGACATCTTGCTGAAGACGCTCAAAGCCAAGCTCGGATAGCCGAGCTATGACAGGCCTATGAGTATGCGTCAGCGCCTATGCGGCGGCGAAAGCCGCTGAAACGAAAGAAAAGACGCGAGCCAAATCGCCTCTAAAACCGAGCGCGCCCGCGGTGCCGGTTTGCGGGGGATGAACTGGCCGCCGTCGCAGACGAACAGCAGTTCCCCCCTGAAGGGTTACCTGCTTATTTCCAGTCCATAGGAGGTTTCTTTGTTGCTCGCGCTGCTTTGCACGTAAAGGCACAAATGGTAAAAGATACCTCTATATACGGAGATCTCTTTTATCGATAACCGACGATTGTCAGAAGCTGAAAAGCGAATAAGGAGACGATATGATCAGCACGTCATATATCGACGCATTCGTGCCGGAAGGCAAAGAGGACAAACAGTGCATCAACTGCGGCATCTGTCTTCAGAAGTGTCCGGTGATGAAAATGGGCAAAGAGGAGTCAAGGGCTGAGATTCGGCGTCTGATAAACGGCGAAGAGCCCAAGAGGGTATTTGACGAGTGTACTTTCTGTTTTTCTTGCAATCATTATTGTCCTGAAGGTCTAAACCCTTACTCCCTTATCATGGAGCGTATGGTAGCGAAAAACCGCCAGAGCGGGCGGGGCATTCCCGAGGCGGCTTCGTATATGATGACAGGCAAGGGCGAGACCAACTACTTCTTCGATCTATACAAAGCGGGAACGGCGGAGGACAAAGCGATTCTGGATAAGTGGGATAAGGTTCCATCCAAATCAAAGGATACGCTTTTTATCGGTTGCTATGGAAGGTCGGTGCCCAGCGGCTTGGAAAGATCAGAAACGTTGGCGAGCCTGCCCAAATATGGACCTCGTGATGCCTGTTGTGGCGAAATCCCGCATCGTTTCGGGGATTACGATTTTTTCAGCGAAAGGGTGGAGCGGACCAAAGAAATGCTTTTGCGTCTCGATACCGAACGACTGGTATGCTACTGCGGGTCGTGCAGCAATTACCTGGGAAATGTTTGGCCCAACTACCACGGGGTCAAGCTGCCTTTCGAGGTGATCTCTCTATACGAGTGGTTATGGGAGAAATATAACAGCGGTGAGCTGAAGATAAAACGGCCTATGCAAAGAGAGATGGCGGTCAGCGATTCCTGTTATGGCAGCGAATTGGGAGATGGTTTTTTCGAGGCCATTCGCGGACTATACAAAGCGGCGGGCATGAATGTGATCGAGCTTGAAAACAACCGGTATGACTCGTTGTGCTGTGGATTTGCCTGTAGTTTACGCAACAATTACGACCAGAAACAGGTGTCCATACAAGCGAAAAAGAAGGTAGACCAAATTCTGGCGAGCGGCGCGAAAGACGTAAGCTGTAATTGCCCGGGCTGTTGGGTAAGCATCTTTCAGAGCTCAAAAGAGAACGACGCCCATTTGAAGGTGTATTTCGGAATAAATGAGATTTTGCGCGCTTTCGGCGACGACTTGTAGTTTTAAGCAGCGCTCGCCCGTATCGTCGTAAGTTATATATAGGCGGTATGCGTGATTTGCATCGACTGCTGCTTGTATGAAAAACAATTGTCGGGTTCAAATCCTTGAACAGAGTTTCTCTAAGTGGAGATAGAGCGTGTTTTGTGCCGATACATGTAAATTATGCGGGGCTTGCATTACCGGATGTCCGTTTACCGATATGACCGCATCCCAGGCGAAAGAGGAGATCGTTCAATTTGTGCGGAGCAGACGATCGGATGCCGTCATGAAGAACTGCGCCGGCTGTGGCTATTGCAACACGATTTGCCCCACCCAGTCCGGCCCGGCGGATCTGCGAAGAGAAATCCGTCTGACCCGGATCGCCCAAACCGGCGCGAGTTGCTTGTCCTTGATGCGGGAAGATGTACCGGAGAATATCATGACGGTTGGATTGAAACACAACCGGGAGGAAAAAGAGACCGCGCTCAAGATCTACATGAATCCGCCGCAGAGCGAAGCGGCTTTTTATCTCGGCTGCGCGATATCTTATATCTATACGGATTTGACAAAAACAAAACTGTTGGACGAACTTCCCGTTTTGGGCGGCATGAAGTATTGCTGCGGCGGTTATATCCGAAATATGTTCGGTGACGAGGAGGCCAAGATTTGGGGACAACGGCTTTTTCAAGCGTTCCGCGATCTAGGACTTAAAAAACTGATCGCTTTTTGTCCCGAATGCATGCAGATGCTAAAAAAGGTCTATCCGGAGTTGGTTCCTGGATTCGACCTGGAAGTCCAAAGCATCGCCGAGTATCTATTAGAAAAGAAACGGATGGGAAAGATCGCGTTTTCCCATCCGCTTAATAAACGGATTACCCTGCAAGATTCGTGCGCTTTTCGAAGTATGCCGGGCGATGTTTACGAGACGCCGCGGAAATTGTTGGAGCTCTTGGGAGCGCGGGTGGTAGAGATGAAGCACAACCGCAGAAAATCATGGTGTTGCGGCGTCCCGCTCGCGGTTGTCAATCCCGCGGCGGCGGATAGAATAGCAGAAAAACGGGTGGCCGAGGCCGTGGCGGCAGGAGCCGAGGCGATAGCGGTTAGCTGCAGCGGGTGTTTCGCCCTCACCAAAAAAGCCAGTCAAAGCCACTTGGAGGTATTCAATCTTTTCGAACTGGTTCAAATAGCGATAGGAGAAAATCCACCGCATCGCATAAAGGAAGAGATGAGCCAGATGGCGAACAACTTCATTCAAGCGATTTCCGCCGACCCGGACCTTTTGAAAAAGAGATACAGGATTGAAAAAGGCGAGCTCAAGGAATTGTATTTTAAGTAATCCTTGTCTACCTTCATATCACGTTACAGAGGTTCCGTATTGTCAGAGTGGATCGAACGGCATCGACCGAGAATGCCAATAGAGCCCTTTTCATAGGTCCTACATAAAAATTGAGACGAAAACGGATCATCGTCGCGGCTTGTGCGATTTTGAAGCAACCGAAGGAGAGTAAACGAAACAAAAGGAGGTAGGAAATGGTCGACCAGCCATGGGTAATCAAAGGGACTTATTATGAATGCTGTCGCGCCAACGGCAACTGTCCGCTTACATTTGGTAGAGATATGGTGGATGGTCCTTGTGTAAACCTGGCCACGTATCAGGTAACCGAGGGTCAGATTGAGGGCGTGGATATCAAGGGCGCGGTATATACGATTCATGCTGATGGGATTGGTCCAAAATTTGTCGACCTATTTCCCGGTAACAAAGGCATCGCCGAGATCGCCATTTATATTGATGAAAAAGCAACGAGCGAACAGAAGAAAATCTTGGAGCCTTTTCTTTCCACGCGTTTGACCGCCGTGCTTTCCCGTAAGGTACTAGGAGTCAAATTCGTCAATATTAAGATCGAGCAAGAAAGCGGCAAATGCGTCATCTCCAACCCTTATTGCAAGCAAACCATGACCATGACCGTTGGCCAGGATGGTAAGAATCCCATAGTCATCGAGAATTCCATCACCCGTTTTCTAAAAGAGGTTAAGGTCTATAACGGCGAATGGAGCTACGCGGACTACGGCAAAAATTTGCGATTTCATCAGACCAGTGGGATCGTCGCGGATTTTACTTTTAGCGGTGCCGCCTAAAAAGGCTCCGTAAGATAAAAGATACGGCTCCGGACTCGCGAAAAAATCGAAAGACAGCTACGACGACTAGCCCGATCGATCTTTTTCGTTCTAGCCGCGAGTTTGGCGATTTTAGAAATAGAGGCGAGTCTAGAGCACCACCAGCTCCAGTACGCCCAGCGCGAGGCGCTGTCGGCCGCTCCCATCGCCGTCTACGAGATCATCCAGCCCTCCTCGACGTACGTAGTCGCGAAAGCCCGCGAAGTGCTCTCCTCCTGCGCGCCATTCGATAGCCCGCGCCAGCCCTCCCGCCGGGTTGCGGGGAAGCGGCACAGCGTAGTCCACGATCACGACGCGCCGTCCAACCCGGCGCAGCTCTGCTATCGCGGCGCGGCGCACCGCGCGCGGCAGCGCGTGCAATCCCATGGTTATCACGCAGACGTCGAAACTGCCGTCAGCCTGCTTCAGCGCGGTCACGTCGCCCTCTTCGTAGCTCAGTCCCTGAATGCTCCGCCGTCGCGCGCGCTCGCGCGCAAAGGCGATGAGGCTTGTGTCCAAGTCCACGCCGAGCACCTCGCGACCGTCGCCCGCAAGGCGGCGGGATAGGGCGCCGGGACCACAACAGGCGTCGAGCACGCGGGCACGTACGGGCACGTGTTCCACTACCGCGCGGTGGGCGCCTTTGAGCAAAGGATCGATCAGAGCCGTGTAGGCGAGCGGGGACATGGCTCGAGAGCGTAGCACGGAAGTCGGCTGATAGCGACGAGCAGGTAAATTTCTGTTTTCACGTTCAGCGCGCACCGAGCTTGATGCTCACCAGGGGATGCTCCAGATCTTTAAGGCTTGAGACGTCGAGCAGATCCGTGGCTATAGAATAGACAAAGTCCTCGGTTTGGCTGCTCATGAACACGCTGCGCTTGACCTTGCTATTAGAATCGGTCCACCAGTTTCCGCAACCCCTTCCGTAGTTACTCTCCGTTTCCGGGGGCTGGTGCGGGACGCCGCCGAGTAGCTCGAACCCGTTTTCCGGGGTTACTCGATAGACGAAAAGACCGCTGAAAGTCATCACGTCTCCGTAGCCGCCGCCTCCCGGCCCCATAGGCATTAACCAAAATTAGTCGACGAACATGAAAACGCCGTAGCGCGCGGGCTTGTCCCGCGCTGATCAGACGACAACGGA
>JAFGIB010000008.1 GCA_016929805.1 Deltaproteobacteria bacterium
CGTGATAGGTGCCGCCAGGCACGACCATGCGCGGAAGGCTCATGCAACAGTTATCGGCCGTTGTGCGCGCCGGTTGCATGATATTCATGAAAAATCTAATCTGGGAACGTGACTCACCAGCCTCGCAAGAAAACTACGTAAAACTCAGACTGTCCGCGAATTTATAACTACTACAAGCTACGTATCTGAGAGCACCGAGGACGGCAGACCCCGGGTAGTAGATTTCATTTCTCTAACACCACTCGAATCTTCGGAACGCAAATGGCTGATCTGGCATGGAAAGGAAGCGATTGCTTGGCCTCCCCCTGAGATTGGAAAGCGCCTACGGGTTGCGCCAATTTCCGTTCTTAAGGCAATGATGCCCTCACCGAGATAATTCATCCGTGTTGCGCGGCCGTCGACGTTGTCGCGCTCGCATTTTAGGGAACGACCTCGTGATTCTGAACAAGACCATATTCTCAACGCGTTTCGGGCAGGGGCACAGGCCGGGACACTTTTCTATATCAAGAATCGCCAAACTCGAGTTGATTGCGTGGGAATGATTTCCGGGTAGCGACACTAATTTCAAATGGTGAGCGGTTGGAGGGAGAGAGCGTTCATGAGCAAATCTTGCAACAGAGCATTCAACGGAATCGCTGTGTTCTTTCTTGCAGCGGTATTGATCGGTTGTTTATCCAAGGAGGAATCGACCGCGGGCGCCGGCGAAAAAGCTGGTGGTGACAAGCGGGACGCGAGCGACGATGAAAATCTCTCAAGCGCGAGCGAAGACCATAACGTCGCGTATGCCGGGGGGGTTCAAGCGTTACCGGAGAGTCGAAGTATTACCGCGCTCGTCCCCATCGATGACTGCGACGTGTCCAGCTTTATCGATCGAGAATCGATGCTGGTCGAAATAAGAGAATTGCTCGATTTATTCGAGGAAGATTTATTGAGTAACGTGCTTTCAAAAGGGTATTTTTGCCGATCTCTCGCACAAAGCAAGCAAAACCAGGGTTATTCTGGCATGTCTTTTGGCCCTATGACGGTTACAGCTTCCACGTTTACAGGCGGTGCTTCCAAGTTCTCGACGACGAACTCACAGGTCCCGGATATAGACGAAGCGGACTTCGTAAAAAACGACGACAACTACATCTATCTTGTGTCTGACGGAAAGCTGCAGATCATTGATGCGTGGCCGCCGGAGCAGAGCCAAACGGTCGGCTCCATCTCTATAAAGGGTACACCGAAGAAACTCTATGTGAACGGCGATCGCGCGGTTGTCTATTCAGCGTTCGAGTCCGATGACGCGCCCACGGGTCCGTTGATACTCGTGTATTTGCGTTATCTGCGTGCGATGCAGCGAGGCGACCCCTTTGATTTTCGTTTTATTCTGGGGCGCGACGGCGAATCGATCGATCAAGAGTGCACCTACGGATACAGTTGCGAATTTCGCGGTGACGGAAACGATTTACTGATTCAGACCTACGATATTTCGGACAGAACAAAACCGGCTCTCATCCGCGAAACGTCGTTCGGTGGTTCATCTCTCAATTCGCGAAGAATTGGGGATGTCGTACACACTATAGTCGGTTTTTCACAGCTCGGGTTTGCGAACCTAGAGTTTTTATTTTCTGAATTCACAAAAGACGTAGAAGCGCTTTGCTGCGGAGATGGTGAAGAGTCCATCTGTACCGACCAAGACATTCTCGACAGGTTTGATCGACTAAGAGCCGATAGCGAGCAAGCGGTTAGCTTCGCTACGATCTTGGATTTTTTATCGGGCGTAAAGGACGTGAAATACAGCGGGGATAAGGTAATCGACGAAGACGGATTGAGCGGTACCTGTCATAATATCTATCTATCCAGCAGCGGAGACGGTACTGATGTCTTAGCGCTGGTTTCCTTCGATATGAGCCGAAGCGAAACGTTGGGTCTGACGGCTATCGTCGGCAAGACCGGAGCGGTCTATGCCTCAAAAGACGCTCTTTACGTAGCGAGCCGCCACTACAGCTCGAGGATGAGCCAGTGGTACTTCGACGAATCCGATACAAATAGAGAGGCAACTACGATTCACAAATTTGCATTGGCTCCCGGTTCTGTACAAACGACGTACGTGGGAAGCGGTGTGGTCAAGGGCCGAGTGCTCAATCAGTTCTCCATGGATGAGCGCGATGGTTACTTGCGCATAGCGACCACCACCGGTCAGGTTCCCGATCCCGACGTCCATAGCACGCTTTCGGTTTTGCACCAGCGCGATGGCGAACTGGAAGTGGTGGGTATCGTCGATGAAATCGCGCCAGACGAGGACATCCGATCGGTACGCTTCAACGGTGACCTGGGCTTTGTCGTTACCTTTAAGAAAACCGATCCGCTCTTCGTGATCGATCTATCCGATCCCACGGACCCGGAGATTCAAGGCGAGCTCAAGGTACCTGGTTTTGCGACCTACATACATTTGATGGACGACAAACATCTTTTGACCCTTGGCTACGATGCCGAGGAGACAAAGACAGGAACCTTCGCTTGGTTCCAAGGTCTTCAACTTCGCGTTCTGGATGTGAGTGAGCTGGATCGTCCAAGGGTTCTGAGCGAGGTAACCATCGGGACCAGAGGATCGACGTCGGACGCGGCCACGAATCACCTTGCGTTTAATTACTTTCCGCAGCGGGATCTATTAGCCCTTCCGATGACTATATGCGAGGGCGGTTCCGGAGGTAACAATTACGGCGACGTCATGGCCTTTAGCGGTTTATTGGTCTATCGCGTCACCGCGGACAACGGCTTTGAATTGCTGGGCGGTGTACCCCACGAACAGCCCGATTCGTCGAGCCTTGCCAAAGAAGCTTGCCAAAACTGGTGGACCGATTCGAACGCCAAGGTCAAACGCAGTATCTTCATGAGCAGTGACAGCGAGGATTTCGTCTACTCCATCGCCACGGATCTCATCAATGTATCGAAACTAAAAGACCTCGAAAACCCGCTCGCGAGCGTCGCGCTCATCGAGAGCGAATAGCCTGGATAATTGACAGCTTGCTCAGCGGTGAATTATTTGGGTAAACCCACAGGATAATCGAGTCTCGGCCTATGGCATGGCAATAGGAGTCGCTGGCGCCTGACGTAATCAGACCTCCACAGCCGGCATCTCCCCCTTAGATTCGCTTTTTACAGCTTCGCAAGAAAACTACACGAATCTCAAGCTGTCCACGAATTTAAAATTACTAAAAGCGTCGCCCTATCCTATCGACGTCTGAAGCAGAAAACTTTGCCATGAGACGGCGTCGACACCGAGTCGTTCGGCTGTTTTTCTATGCGCATCGTCGCATACAACCAATGGTCGAAACTCGCGATTGCGACGGGTGAATTCAAATAGACCATTGAGATCCTGCGATGAGAATCGACCAGTCTTGATCTCGATTGCCGATTTTCCCCAACTACCCTCAATGACAGCATCCACCTCGTGAGGTTCTTCTCGCCAATACGTAACCTGTTGTCCATGGTTGATCAGATGGGCAAGACAGGCGTTTTCTACCCACCTTCCGTAACGCTCGGCGTCCTGCTTCGGGTCTGGAATGCCGCGCGGATCGACCGCTGCCAAGAGCGCGTTATTGAGCGTAACGAGCTTCGGTGGAGCCGAACGACGACGGCCGGGTTGGGATGCGTATTTTTGCAGACCCACAACCAGAAATGCCTGTTCCAGCAAATATAAATAGTTCGCTATGGTCTCAAGCGATCCAGAGTCTTTGAGCTGCCCTTGCAGTTTCTGTAACGAAACAATCTGTGCAGGAAACGATGCGCTTAGGGCTCGCGCAAAAATAATTTTACATTTTTTCGCCCAGATTGGGATGGAGTGTCATATTACCGATTGAGCGAAACCGCAGGAA
>JAFGIB010000105.1 GCA_016929805.1 Deltaproteobacteria bacterium
ATCAGACGACAACGGACGTACGGTATTATCGCAAGCATTTTATTCGTGGAATGATGGTTTCTCCGCACAACAATTCGTGGTTGGGTTGCGGTTTTGCGGGGGACAAGCCCCCGCGCTACGAGGTTTTTCGCTGTTATTTATGGTTAACGCCTATGCGGGGTATCCGGCGTTACAAACCTTCGATCTAAAATGACGCGAGGTTGCAAAAAAGCAAAAAGTCAACCGGCGGTCGTTTTTCGGATACGGGAATCCCGCTTCGTACACCTTCGGGTCATTTGAATGGTTGCGCGTGATGCATTGATGAGGCATAATTGCATCATGAGGACGACGGTTACACTTCCAGATCACCTGCTCGTTGAAGCCAAGCGGCGTGCGGCGGAGACGCGCACCTCGCTAACCGCAATACTGACGGAAAGCCTACGCATGTATTTGGCGCAGGAATACCAGACTGAGGCTGCATCGAAGAAAAATTCTCCGTTGCCGGTCATTAAGACCGCTCGACCGCGGCGTGGGGTAAACCTCAATGATACGAGCGCTTTGCTGGATTTGGACTAAATATTACAAAAGCGCGGATTCGGCCAAGTATGATCCTATGCGATGTTAACGTGCTGTTATATGCTCTTATAGAGCAATCGGAGCACCATAAGCGGTGCCTGCGTTTATTAGAGGATCTACGCCGTGGAGGACAGCGGTTCGGCGTATCGGAACTCGTGCTGGCGGCGGTCATACGCATTGCGACAAATCCAAAGGTTTTCAAACCGGTTCCCGAACCCGTACTTGTTTTTGCGTTTGTCGACGCATTACGCGACCATCCGATGGCCGTTCGCATCGAGCCGGGCAAACGCCATTGGCGGCTATTTCGAGATCTTATCCTGTCCACCGGCATTCGAGGTAGTGAGACGACCGACGCTTATTTTGCCGCGCTGGCAATCGAGCACGGTTGCGAATGGTGGACCGCTGACGCGGACTTCTCGCGCTTTCCCGGTTTAAACTGGCGTCACATAATACGCGATTTATAAAACGCATAATAATAATCAATAATGGATAGTAGAGCCCGACCTATCAATCCTCCCCAAGTATTTCTGAGCGCGACGACCCCCGTGGTCCGCGAATAAGCCATCGGCCACGTAAAAACGGACGATGCGCGTAACTCTCGCGAGTTCTGACATACAGAGATCTGAACGGACTGTCAGGAATAATTTCGCGGATTTGTTTTTAGACCCGGCCGAGTCGTGGGCTCTCGTACACGTTGAACTGGACAATACCTCGCCGTTCGTTGCTCGAGCACATTATGAAAAGATCAATGATTTAACCTTTGACGACGTTTTCGAGGAGAGTCCTAAGGCACCTGGCAGAAACAAAATTGCCAAGACCGGTCGCGTCCGCGGAGTTCGATCGCGAGCGCGCCCGCAGGAAAAACCACGGGAATATTAGAGATATTTCGAGGGTTTTTCCGAGGACGAAAGCCGCGAACTGACCCGTGGCGAGACCGCAGTTGGCAAGTTTATTTCTGCCAGGCGCCTTAAGGGAGTGAAATTAGTGCGCGGCTCACAAACGTAACTTTCTCGAATAAAAAAACGGCTCGTCGATTGTGTTTTCAGACAGCTAGGGATATTTACCTTAACATTGTAAAAAATCCGTCGGCGTAAAGCGCTTCGCTCGCGAAAAGTAGCGCGAACTAAGAGCGTGCTCACTTTTTGGGGACCTCACTTAGGGTGCACGAAGCTGCGGTCCAAAAAAAATCCGCGCGCCCTTATTTCATCGCTTTTTTCGCGTTTCCGCTCGACGTTTTTTGCAACGTTAAGGTTACCATTAGGAAAATTTATACAAAAGCTCTGTCAACGGTATATGGGCTGATATTATGAGAATCGCTTTACTAGCGTGGGAAAGTCTACATTCTATAGCCATTGGAGGGGTCGCCGCCCACGTTACCGAACTAGCTTCTGCACTTTATAGACTCGGCCACGAGGTTCACGTTTTCGTGCGGCTCGGCGCTTGGCAGGAACTCTACCAGGTTATTCAAGGCGTGCACTACCATCGCTGTCCGATCGACCTTCATCCGGACTTCGTTACCGAGATGAATAACATGTGCAACAAGTTCGCTTACTTTCTCGGAGAGACTGAAGCGTATCAGGGAGCGGCTTTTGACGTCGTTCACGGGCACGATTGGCTATGCTCTAAAGCGGTTGTTCAAATAAAAAACGATCGCGGTCGAAAAACCGTATTTACGCTTCACTCAACCGAGTACGGCAGATGCGGGAATATTAACCACCTTAGTGGGCAGTCAGATAGAATTCGCGCTTTTGAAGCAGAAGGAGCCTATTGCGCGGACCGTGTAATTACGGTATCTGAGGCCCTTGCGAATGAAGTGAAGTGGCTTTATAGCGTACCTGATTGGAAGCTTCGGGTGGTTCACAACGGTATAGACTGTACTCGTTTTGACGGCGTTATTGATCCGGGAGTGTATAGAACTCGATACGGGATCGGTCCTCTCGATCCGATGGTGCTATACGTGGGCCGGATGAGCGCTCAGAAGGGACCCGATATGCTCTTAGAAGCCGTACCCGGGATCCTCGCCTATCGGGGAGACGCGAAGGTGATGTTTGTCGGTGACGGAGATATGAAGCCAAACCTCGAACATCGTGCCTCCCACTTGGGTGTCCGTCATGCGGTTAGGTTTTTAGGAGCGCTACCGGCGGATGGAGAGTTAACCAATCTATTCAAGAGCACCGATGTCGTGTGCGTTCCGAGTAGAAACGAACCGTTTGGAATGGTCGTTCTCGAAGCCTGGGCGGCCGGCAAACCGGTGGTAGCGACTGAAAACGGTGGACCGCGATACTTCATTTCTCACAATATTGATGGATTGGTGGTTTATCCCAATCCTCAATCGATAAGCTGGGGAATAAATACGATATTCAGCGATTTCGAGCACGCTCGTTGGATGGGCGAAAGAGGACGAGTCAAAGCGGCCTACGGATTCAGTTGGGATGTTCTCGCTAAACAAACGGAGGGGATCTACCGCGAGCTTGTCGCGTGCGGATAAATTTGAGAGAGTCGACCGAAAGCGGAGAGAGGGGAAGCATAGAATATCGAACGGGTAGAAAAGCAAATGAATTCGAGGGGATAGCAAGTCTACGACGTACGTTCTCATAAAGTCGTGGCGAGCAGATGAAGATACCTGAAAGCAGCCCAACCTGCCCGTGCCCATGTCCGTTTTTTGTTACCGGGAAAACCTTCCTTGCGTGGTGTAATCGTGCTGAAATCAATACGTTACTCGTTTTTGAGTTACTTGGGCGGGGGCAAGGGCACGGGCAGGTTGTTATATCAATACTACTCAAGAGCGAACCTATACGCGCGCGTTCCCAGGTTATTTCGCCACTACTTTTTGAGAAGCTACGTCTACGACTTTCGACCTCCTCACAGGCGCTTTACCCTTGATGGTCGGTCCGCCTTACATGCCACGCTGTGGCGCGGCGCGATGCTCGGTCCGGCTTTCCGATCCGCTTTTTATCCATCCTTGCTATTGTAGAAAAAAACGTTCCAGTCTAAAAGTATCAGAAAAGTTGGTTAGGAATCGAATTTTAGCAAAGGATTCGGAGTGGCAATCACAACCGCGCGTATCTCTCCGCTTGGGAAATGGAAGACAAGGGTCGACGCGTTGCTAGCCGGAGAACTCTCGCGTCCCCATGATCTATTAGGTCTGCATCCCTCGACCAGAGGTGGTTTTAGGGGCGTGGTTGTTCGCGCCTTTCACCCCAAGGCGTCTGCGATTGAGTGCTTCCTCGAAAAGGGGAAAACATACCGCATGTCGCGGGTGGCTGAACCTGGTTTATTCGCGGTTTTTGTTCCAGACGCGCGAATGCCGTTCGATTACCGATTAAGATATCGGTTTTCCAATCGCCGATCTTACACAACCATCGACCCTTACCGGTTTTCGCCCACCGTAACGAAGCGTGACTTGAGGCTTTTTTCGGAGGGAAGGCATCGCCACCTTTGGAGAATATTGGGATCACACCAGCGTATCGTAGACGGTGTTCGAGGTGTGGGTTTCGCGGTTTGGGCACCTCGTGCCGTGCGGGTAAGCGTACTAGGAGATTTTTGCGAGTGGGACGGAAGGATCTTCCCGATGCGTCGGCTTGGAAACTCGGGGATATTTGAACTCTTTATTCCCGGATTACGGCCGAAGGAGCTATACAAATACGAGATCAAATCCCCGGACGGCCGAATCCAGCTCAAGGCGGATCCATTTGCTCTCTCCGCCGAAATACCCCCGCGAGCGGCTTCGCGAATAACCCAAAGCTCATATCAATGGCGCGACAATGAATGGATGAAGAAACGCCGAAGCGTTAACCCGAGAAGGCAGCCCATGGCGATCTACGAGGTACATCTGGGCTCGTGGGCGAGGGTTCCGGAGCAGGGAAATCGGTCGCTCGGTTATCGAGAAATCGCCGACCGCATCATCGCGCACGTCAAGCGATTCAACTTCACCCATTTGCAGCTCATGCCGATTGCCGAGCATCCTTTCGACGGTTCTTGGGGTTATCAGATAACTAACTACTTTTCCCCCACCTCACGTTACGGCGCTCCCGATGACCTTCGGTATCTTATCGATTTATGTCATCGACATGATATCGGCGTCATACTCGATTGGGTACCGGCACATTTCCCAAAAGACGACTTCGGCCTTAAGCTCTTTGACGGCGCGCCGCTCTACGAATACGAGGATCCGAAGCTCGGCGAACATCCCGATTGGGGAACTTTGATCTTTGACTTCAGTCGCCGACAAGTACGCAATGTTTTAGTAGCAAATGCTCTTTATTGGCTTGAAGAATTCCATATCGATGGGCTGCGTATCGACGCGGTGGCTTCAATTCTATACCGCGACTACAGCCGAGCTTATAACGAATGGGTTCCGAACAAGACGGGTGGTCGGGAAAATCTACATGGAGCGGACTTTATAAGAGAGGTAAATCAAGCGATAAGCGCGACCCACCCTGAATGCTTTACTATAGCCGAGGATTCAACAACCTGGCCGGGAGTCACCGAATCCGTTGCGGAGGGAGGTCTGGGATTTACGTTCAAATGGAATATGGGATGGATGCACGATACGTTAAATTATCTATCGCGAGCGCCCGAAAGCAGAAAATGCCATCAAAACGATTTAACCTTCGCGCTTCAATATGAATATTCGGAGAAGTTCATTATGCCTCTGTCTCACGATGAGGTGGTGCACGGTAAAGGGTCGCTGTTGCATAAAATGCCCGGAGAATTGTGGGAAAAATTCGCCAATCTGCGTTTATTGTTCGCTTACCAGTACACGCGACCGGGCAAGAAACTGCTTTTCATGGGAAGCGAGCTGGCGCCGACGGTCGAATGGGACCATCGATCGAGTCTGGATTGGCAACTCGAGGATGACCCGTTACATCGGGGTATAGCTCTTTTTTTGGAGGATCTTGGACGAATCTATCGAGACTATCCCTGTCTTTGGAGACGAGACCATGAACCAGAAGGATACGAGTGGATCGATCATGCCGATCACAACGCCTCGGTGCTTTCCTATTTACGCCGGGATGGAGACCAACAACTCATAGTCGTCCTTAATTTTTCGCGCGTACCGCAACAGAGCTATCGGATCGGAGCCCCTCAAGCGGGTCGATATCGGACTCTGTTATGTAGCGACGATTGTCGCTACCTCGGCAGCACCTTTCAATCCGAGCTCGAACTGGAATCCGAGCCGTTTTCGTATCACGGACGCAAACATTCGTTGGTCCTGAAGCTTCCAACCTTGGCGGCCTTGATTCTGCAACCCGTGTCGGACCCTAACGTTATAAAAACACCTCCGGTTAGATCGCTTCGCTCGCAAAAAAGCGTGAATTAAGGCGTATACACCTTGGCTAACGTCGGGGGGGGGCTATGCTGTTCTTTTCTGCAACGTTAAGGTCTACTGACGGCCTGTGGTTTTGTACGCGTAGGCTTACGAGGCTTGTTAAGCGTAGAACTTTAGCCGCGACCGCGCGCCAGCTCAAGCAGCCTGTCCGCGATACAGTCCAAGTCGGCGCGCGGCCAGACCGGGACCGCGAGGTCAACCGGATCGTCTGTTATGACGGCTCGAATATCCGTACGTTCCGACGCTAGTGGCGCGGTATTCAACCCTTTCCGCCATACCTCCACCTTGACGCCCTTTCGCTCGAGGTCTCCTTCGATTAGCAACAGGTCGCAGTCGTCGAAGAGCGGCATTAATTTATCGTAACAATCCTGGTCGGATAGGTCGTGAAGATAGACGGCCGAGAGCCCGCGCGTGATAGCCGCTACCGGACTCGCTCCTGCTTCACGGTGTTGATAGGTGGCTTTTCCCTCTGTATCTAATTCGTGAAAATGAGAACTGTGCTTGATGGTTCCGACGCGTATGCCTCGGCTCGAGAATCGCGGAATCAACCGCGCGATGAGCGTGGTTTTGCCGTGATGGCGTCGACCGACGATATGGATTGGCGCGGTTGCTCTCGAGATCATTTAGTTCGCGTATTCGGATAGCGGCAATTCGTTATTTCGGATAACCTTCGGTCCACTTAAAAATCACCTCTGTATCCGCTTTCAACCGGTGTTGGCCGGGAAGCGATTTCACCGCCGAGCTGAGCATAGTCCAATACCAGCTCTTGTCCCGTGGTAATCACCGCCAATCGAAATGGCGCGATCACGGAAATCCGTCGCACCCCCACCGAGGCGAGCACGGATATCGCCAGGGGCGTAATTTCCGCACTTCGCTCGAACACGACGGAACCCTTGGATCGCTCCTCGCCTCTTCGAGTTACATGCTGATCGCGCGCGATATTCGGCGGCAACAAAACCGTATCGCCTTGGACTTCCATTTAGCCTTAATCGCTAGGTCTCTACGCGGCGATTTCCCATTTGTCAGCGGGCGAAATGACGGCCACGGCCTACCGACGACGCCGGTTTGGCCCGCGATAGCCGCGTGGATTTCAAAACCGTCGGGTCGGATTGCGCGCAAAAACGCCTTTTCGAAACGTGACAGCTCCGCGGCGGTCATCTCCAGCCCTCTCCGGCGGATCGGTTTCCGCTGATAGCGAACGACACCTATGCTCTCGATTTGTCTTTGGGAATTTGCAATAGCTTTCAACCGGGGAACAAAGCCCCCGGCGCGTTGCCCCTCCAAAAAACCACTGTCAGCCACGTCATTCCTTGCCCATCGCTGAAATTAGCCGTTTTTTTGTCTTACAGATGAAGAAACTATAAACCTCGCTTTGCCGCGCGAACAAGTTCTATGATGTTCTGCAAGGAGAATGTCTTTCGATAGTCGAGAACAGTTAAGCGAACTGTTTCGAGAACAGTACTCGAGGTATCGCCCGTTTCCATGGCGCGGTTTTTGATACCCTACACGGTGGTACAGGTATTGCATGGGGAGAGAAACGAAAACTCGAACAAGGCGAACACATGGTTGTAGCTAAGGTTCGATATAGAGCACAATCGCCATTTGATTTAACGAAGAATGCAGAAGGCCTTGATGTTTTAGTCGCGTTGGCAGCTTCGACAGTGGAAATCGATTGGTGTTGTGACAGCGTCAGATACAAAAGCTATGATCGCGATCTGTTTTTTATGATAATTATCAGCGACAGCTATAAACGGAAGCTCCGCATAAGTATACTGACTTTCACCGCCTACAATCGCCCGACGGAGAGATGTTTCGCGGGAGTTTGTTCGGCAGCTTTACGCCTGGAACCGATTCCGAGTCGAAGCGTTCTTTTATTGTCTGTTCTGATAATGACCGGATGTACCCTCATCGACTTAGGAGGCATCGAGCTTCCTGTTTGTGATCCGGACGAGTGCGATGAGCTCAATAGAAAAGAGAAGAGTGGTTGTAAGATCTGGCAGTGCCCCGCCGGCGGGGGTGTCAGATGCGTGCCGCAAATCCGCGACGACGACAAAGACGGCTATTACCACGAGGTCTGCGAAGGACAAGTAGACGGTTCGATAGATTGCTACGGCGACGATGACAATACTATCAATCCAGGAGCCACAGAGATCTGTGACGGTAAAGACAACGATTGCGACGGTGTGATCGACGAAGATCGGGTTTCCCCGGCTGATACCGGCAGTCAGAGTATCGAGCTACCCGCGGACGATGGACCTTTCGATAGAGACGAAACCTATAAGCTTTCGGTCGCGAGAGGCCAACCTTCACAACTTGTAGGAGTCGTATTTGGTCAGAAGGGTTGGCTGATAAAGCCCGACAGCCCGAGAGAAGAAGTGTTTGCGCTCGATTATTTCTACACGGGCGATCCGGATGATGACCAAACGAACTGCCCAAGCGCCTGCAATAACCAAGAAATGGGATGTAACTTTCTTCAACTCGCTTTTGATAACGTCAGCACGAATGAAATCATTACGGCGAGTGTTACGGGCATAGATTGTCCTTTTGGACAACTTCGAATCGGCTTCGCGGACGTAAATAGGCGCCTTGTACAATTGGAGGGAGGGCATTCGGACGAGTCGGGCGTCGCATTTGGGGTAGAAGCGCCGAGGTGTGGGCAAAAATGTAACAGGGACGGGGTTCATCACCCGGTAATCGCAGCGACCAGCGCCAATCAGCAACGCCAAGCGTTGGTGGTTTGGTTACAAGAACCCGTCGATGCGATACGTAAAGAGGAGTGTAGTCCGCAGCCGGATTTGGTTTTCATCAAAGCGCTCGGTCTATCGATTGGTGAACCACGAGCCGACGCGCCACCTGAATTGAAAGCGACCAATGGTGGAATCCCACAACGATTACAGCGTTCGACGGCCAGCCAAAACCCTCTCTCACTCGTCGCTTGGACGACACCCGATTTGAATAGCGGTTATGTTCTCGGTTATACAGATAACCAAAAGCACGTCAGGTTCGCGGTCTTTCCAGCGTTTACGAAGTCGGACGACGGCAAAACGTCTCTGGATTGGTTTGATTACCGACCCGACATCGCCGATTCAGTCGAGCACGTTGCCATTGCGCTCGGTGCGCCTGACCAAGCAGACCCGAAGCGTCTATCTCTGTTAGCCGCGTTTCGAAAGAGCTGTGGTACTCCGCAGAAAATCGGTCTAGCCCTATTTTCGATCAAAACGGCCGAATATTCGAAGGGTAACGCTCTTACCCAAAACGCTACGGACGACCTGTCTATTTTAAGTAGCGGGGGAGCCATCATCGAGGGACCCGTGGTCGCTTACTCTGATGCTGGCTTTTTTATGCCAAGGGGAAGCACCGGCAATGAATCGATCGGTGGCTGGACAATCGTCTGGACCGAGCGGCGAAACGGGAGGGATTTCCTTCTCGCTTCGCGCGTCTCGGAAGTAAACCACAGCATTCGGATTCTGAACGAACCGCCTACCGAGTTGGTTCGCGGAAACGGGAAGCTCAGCTCACCGGTTACCTTCTTTGATGGAGACAAACATCTCTATTTTGCAGTTATGGACCATTGGGATTCGCAACCCACCTATGGTAGAACCTATTGCTCAATAAGAAACAACGGGGAGTTAAGGGATGAAACGGACTATTTTAAACCGCTTTTTGGGATACAGAGATAACCTTCACCGGGATTGGACTGCCGCGGCGCTGATCATTTTTTCAGCGACCGTAGCGGCCTGCGCGTGCGACAAAGATAAAACCTCGGACGCGGACGGACGAGACGGTGGCGAGATCGAGTGCGAAGGTGGCGTCTGCGATCCGGACTCGGGTAAGCCGCAAGCGAATGATAGCGGCATGGACACAGGCCGTTCGATCGCGGATAGTGCGCGTGCCGATGCGCCGGACGCGACCAAAAACATAACGTGTCTCACCGACAAAGACTGCAATGACGGCGACTTCTGTAATGGAGTCGAACTCTGCCTTCGAAAAGATGAAAACGATACCGGGGTCGAGGGAACGTGTTACTTCCCTTCGACCGGCCCTTGTATCGATGACAGTCAATGTGACGAAGAATCCGATCGTTGCGACTGCGATTTTGACGGAGATGGTCTTAAATCCCGTGCATGCGACGGTCCCGACTGCGACGACGACAACGACGGGTGCGACGACGCGATTTACTGCCCGAACCCGGTATGCTACGATTGCGACGATCACGACGACAGCCGCCATGGAATGAAATCCGAGGTCTGCGACGATAACGGAAAGGATGAAGACTGTAAGTGGTGGACGTTTCGCTACGAGGGAACACTCGGCGAGAATGGCGAAATAGAGAACGCGGAAGGTGACGTCGACGGCGACGGCTTTTTCGACGAGAAGTGTTTTAATATCCACCCTGAAACCGGAACGCCATACGGGGGAGACGATTGCGACGATCAGGACAAGGACATTTATCCGGGAGCTGAAGAGGTATGCGACGGCGTGGACAACGATTGCGACGGGCTTAAGGACGAAGACGAAGACGGTAATGAGCTCGCGCTCCAAACCGTGTTTTGTAGAGACTACGATGGGGATCGATGGGGTGATAAAAACCAGCTCAAGCGAGCCTGCAATACACCCGAAGGATACGTAGACTACGATCCAGATGACAAGTTCGATTGTGACGACCGCGATCCCGAAAGCCATCCGGGTCGCCACGAGGTCTGCGATAACAAAGACAACGACTGCGACGGCGAAACGGACGAAGAATTACTCGTCGACCGGCCTACCTTTACGGATACCGACGTCGAGTGCATTGACGGAGAATGGATTATCACGCGTTGTCCTGCGGATAAGCTCAACTGCTCCGATACCTATTTATCCGGCTGCGAAACGTTCGCCACCGCGCTCAGTAGCTGCCGTTCGTGCCAAACAAACTGCTTATTCTCCTGCGGAGAACTGGGTTGCGACGAAATCGATAAGTTTTCCGTGGGGGGATATCACGTTTGTGCGGTAACCACCAAAGGACAAGCGGCCTGCTGGGGACGGAACGCGGATGGTCAACTCGGTATTGATTCGGCAGGTGGTTATGGAATTGCATCTCGAGTCTTCAGTATTGGAAACGTCACAAAAATCGCGACCGGATATATACACTCTTGTGCCATTGCTAACGAGGATAATAGACTCTACTGTTGGGGAAGTAACGAACATGGCCAACTGGGAGATAATGGCGCGGTTACTTCAAGCTCGGCGCCCGTTATGACAGTCGGAATCGACAGTGGACAAACGATGATGATCAACGTGAGAAGTGTTGCCGCTGGAGACTTGCATACGTGTGCGGTTCTTATTGAAGGTAGTGTCGCGTGTTGGGGAAACCAAGAAGACGGTCGATTAGGTAACGATGAATACGAAAGAAAACCGGTTTGGACGCCACATCCTGTAATGGACGAGTTCTGGTTCACCGTTGAAAATGGCGTGCAGGTAGTCGCTGGATTCTCACACTCTTGTCTACTTACAGACGATGGCAAAGTCATGTGTTGGGGAGACAACACAGCCGAGCAACTCGGTGTAGAGGGAGAAGTAATTGATTCAGCTCTTGCTCAAGAGGTCCCGGGACTAGCCGATCTCCTCGAAGAGGGATCTGAAATCGTGTCGCTCTCTGCTGGCCGTTTTCACACGTGCGCACTCGCGTCTTCAGGTAAGGTATACTGTTGGGGAAACAATGATTACTTGCAGTTGGGACGACCGGCCGACGGGAATATCGCAGTGCCAGAAGAGTTAGCCGGTCTAAGCGATATTGCGGCAATCGCGGCAGGTGATTACCATACCTGTGCCTTATCAACCTCGAATGAGCTTTTGTGTTGGGGTAGCAACGAGTACGGAGAACGGGGCGATGACAACAGCGAACCGACTCATCTGCCTCAGTTGATTGAATACGAAGAACCATTTGATCGGGTTGCGGCGGGACCTTACGTTACTTGTGCGCGTACTGAATCCGGTCAAGGCGTATGTTGGGGTAATAGCCTGTTTCAACAACTCGGAAACAACCAATATCCGGTAGATTTCCAATCCGTTCCGCAGAAGATAATCGCTCTAAACGGAAGTATTCCGTAGAGAGCAATATCGTATCTATCTCGTTGTAGAAAGGAAATGGCGATATGAGTATTTTTTATAATCCAGCAGTGATAATTAATAGCGAAGTACCTAATAACTGCCGTAAGGTAGTAAATTGTCTAGAGAATCCAGCAGGATGTAAAGGGACTAAGGTAAATACGCAATGTCTAGAACTGCCGGCAGATAGGGTTTTACTCGAATTTGATCCTAATAGTGACGAAGAATTCCAAGGAGAGATTTATTGTACAGAACTTCATTCGGGAGGTGATTGGGAAATAGTATATACATTTGTCCCGCGTGTTATAGGAACAAAAGATCTGATTATTAAACCCGAGTATTTTAGTCTCGAATACGTGGGAATTCGTGACCTGCCTGACGGTCCGATAGTTGACGTTGCGAAGCTTACCTTTAAAGCAGCGACATTTAACAGTGACACACAAATCGTTCGAAGATGCAACTTGAGTTGGGCGATACGTAAGAATAAGGAAATAAAATCAATGATACGCGTGGGGGGGGAAGTGAATAGGTCAGAAAGCATAACGCTTCAATTCCCGGGCGCATGTTGAACACATTCAATCAAGAAATAAAATTAAACTAAACTGACTGCGTAAAGGACTATGTAACATGACAAATCGTGAGCGTTCCATAAATGAATTCGAATTAACTCATACCTATTGGCGCGATCGAAATGGTCGCCTCAGGTTCGGAGTCAATGCGGAATTGAGTTTTACACGCGAGACCGGTTTGGAGACAATTTGGGGAATTGACCATATATTTATTTCAAAGCCGGGTCATAAAGAACCGCTTTGGCCAGCTTTTCCAGTTCCGCAATCGTTGTTTAACATCGAACTTGTGAGTTCGTCAAAATCGAATATAACAGCGGTCATATGGTTAAATGTCGAGGAGTATGAGAGACAAAGTTATTTAGTTAGAAATGCCCTTGAGAAAGTTTGTGAAGGTAAAAACGATCTTTTCGTGAATGTTAGGTTGGATGATGATTTGAGCGAGCGAATCAAACTTCGGTTAGCTCCTATTCCCTGTTGTACAAAGGAGGGAAAAAGGACCAAATAAGAACTAGATGCCTCTTTTTTCACTCCGCCAGTGAGATCGCACTCTCGCGCCGATATCGACGCAAGTCGTATCTACAATCGACGTATATTCGACTAGACAGTAAAAGGTTCTATCTAACGGTATTAAACGACTCAAGTATATCCCTCGGCTATGCTCGCGATCATTCAGGTAAAATAGGTCGCATTTACGAACGCCGTTTGAAATAACCGTTCGCACACCGGTCTATTGGCTAGTGGACCCAAGATTTGGATTTTTTTCACCAGACCAGTTTGAGGGAACTGACTTCTTCGGCGATATTTGTGATGTTAATCGCCTAAAAATATCGATGTCCTAAAATAATTCGTCAATCACGAAACATTATTGAGCCGAATTGTTGGACGCTATTTCGCCGCGCACGGCTGTCGATCGAATACCCAGGTTCCCATCACTGTCGTCTTCGATACGGGTGTCGCCAGTTAAGGCAAAGACAGCCTTGAAAGCCTCGGCACGACGATATGGATCGGCGCGTCGAGATCATTGAGTTCGCTTATTCGGACAGCGGTTCTTCGCTATCTCGGATAACCTTCGGTCCACTCAAAAATCACCTCCGTATCCGCTTCCAACCGGTGTTGGCCGGGAGGCATTCTCACATAGGCGTTACAGTCTATCGCCGAAAAGTGATTCGCCGAGCTCCCCCGCGAACGAGGCGTGAGCAGCCAGCCGTCGTCATGCTTTTCGACTCGACCATTTACGAAGAGCGTTCGGTCCGATCGGGCGACCAGATCCCTGGCCAAGCGCGCTCGACCATAACGTTGGGAAAAAGGCTTGCCCATCATCTTCTTAATCGCGCAAGAGACGTAGCGATGAAAGCACAAATAGCTGCTCAACGGGTTACCCGGTAATCCAAAAATGAGATGCTCGTCGGTTTTCGCGAAAAGTAGAGGCTTACCCGGTTGTTGGCTGACCTTGTGAAAGACAATGCTAGCGCCGAAGTCGCTCACGGCCTGGGGTACCAAGTCAAAACGTCCCATGGATACGCCGCCGGTAAAAACGACTATCTCCATTTTCGACGCCTGTTCAATCGCCGTGGCCAGGCTTTCGAGGCTGTCTTCAGCGTGCAATAAAAGCGGCTCTTTGAGGCCGAGCAGTTTGATTTGAGCGGCTAACATCGCTCCGTTGGAATCTCTGATGGTGTTTTCTCCGGGCTGAGCGTCGTCGAATACCAGCTCTTGTCCCGTGGTAATCACCGCCAATCGAGGTGGCGCGAACACGGAAATCCGTCGCACCCCGACCGAGGCGAGCACGGAAATCGCCAGGGGCGTAATTTCCGCATCTCTCTCGAACACGACGGCGCCCTTGGACTGCTCCTCGCCTCTTCGAGCTACATGGTGATCGCGCGCGATATTCGGCGGCAACAAAACCGTATCGCCTTGGACTTGAATCCGTTCTTTTTCGACCACGGCCTCGGTTCCCTCGGGACAGGCCGCTCCGGTCATAATCGCGACGCAGGTTCCCGGCCGAAGCGATTGCGACGGCGTCCGCCCTGCAGCCACCTCGCCGACGACCGCCACGAGCTTACCCGCATCGGCGACTTGCACGGCGTAACCGTCCATCATGGCTCTATCAAACGGCGGGTAATCCCTGTCCGCAAACACGCTTTCCGCCGCCACACGGCCGAGCGCGTCGAGAAGCGGCACGCTTTGCGCGCGGGCGCGTTTTGTCTCTGAAAGAACCAGATTTAGCGCGGTGTCGGGATCGATATATTTTAGCACTTCGGTTTCTGTTTAATCCGGGATTTGTGTTTGTCTGCTCGGACACGCGCTTTGGTCTCGGCCGAGCTTTTTGTGAAACACCATAGCAAAAATTTTTGATAAACGAATAGAAGAAAGCTTGTCGGCGTAAAACCGGTGCTCACTTTACAGGATTTTTGGCAATGTGGCGGCGAAAGGTAAATATGGTAGGCTAGCCGGCTGATGGACGACACGAACAACCGATCGCGCAATCGTGGCCTAGAGGCGGATGCGCTCAAAAAGTTGCTGAGCCCGGACGAGGCGTTGTTACCCCTGCTTCACCGCGCCTATCTAGAGCGCCAGCGGTACTTTGGCAATCGCGTCCGAGTTCATATTATCAACAACGCGCAGAACGCCCGCTGTTCAGAGGACTGCGGATATTGCGCGCAGTCGACCAGCTCGCAAGCGGCTGTTAGATCCTACCCCTGGAAAACGGCAGATGAAATCGTGAGAGAAGGGCGCCTGGCTTACGAAGCGGGAGCGTACCGATATTGCATCGTCGCGAGCGGAAGAGGTCCAACGGATAAACGCATCGATGAGCTGGTAGAAGTTGTGAAACGGATCAAAAGGGAGATTCCCATCGATGTCTGTTGTTCCCTGGGACAAATCGACGAGGCGCAAGCACATCGTCTCAAGCGGGCCGGTGTAGGGCGGCTCAACCACAACTTGAACACCAGTCGCGCGCACTATCCGAGAATCTGCACCACGCACGGCTATAAGGACCGCTTGAATACGCTGCGAGCGGCGAAAAAGGCGAATCTTCAGATATGCAGCGGCCTAATTGTCGGAATGGGGGAGAGAGACGAGGATTTAGTGGATGTCGCCCTGGAGCTGAGCGAGCTGAACGCCGAGTCGATTCCGGTCAACTTTCTGATACCGATTGCGGGTAACCGAATTCAATCGGACAGCTCGCTCACTCCGGAACGTTGTCTACGCGTGCTTTCGATGGTACGGCTGGCCAATCCGCAATCCGAGGTCCGTGTCGCGGCCGGCCGAGAGGGCCATTTGCGTTCTCTTGAGGCTCTTTCGCTGTACCCCGCGAACTCGCTTTTCGTGGAAGGTTATCTCACGACCAAGGGCAGCGGAGCGCTGCAAACCTATCGCATGATTCGTGACACCGGCTTTGTCGTCGAACGGGCGGACGGATCGATTGTGGATTGGAAAGAGTTGGGGCTGGACGACGCGTATCGCGTCGATGGATCCGAGCAGATCATCAAGCCTTCGATAATACGCGAGTAGAGCCCGTCTCATATACGCCTCCAATCGTCTTCGGGAGGATTCATGAGACGGGCTCGCGTTTAGGGTTTTCTAATCAACGCGGCGAGGGTGGTACCGGAGAGCTTTTCGGTAACCTGCTTGTGGATGCTTTCGAGCAGATCTCCGAAAATACACCTATCAAGATCGCAAGAGCGCCTGCCCAAGAGACAGAGGCTGCGCCGCGAAAGCGGGCCGTCGATGCTCTCGTAGATATCTTTTAGCGTAATCGCGCTCGGGTCTTCGGCTAGCACAAACCCACCCTTCGGACCCCGAATCGACTTGACGAATCCGGCTTTGGTCAGCCGTTGAAAAACCTTGCTCAGATGAGCTTCCGATACGCCGTAGTGACGAGCCACTTGAGCGGTTGAAACCGGGCCGGACGATCGTTGACCCGCTAAATAGGTCAAAGCGTGAATCGCCAGGTTTGCCGCCTCGGATATACTGAAAGGCAATAATTTTCTCCTATGCTCTAAACTAAAAAACGCGTTTTTTTGCCATGCTCTATTCCGCTGATTAACGGACTTTTATCATCGTTTATATGAATCACCTTCCGAATGCCCGTGGCTTCATCTTCCTGACATCATTGCATCGATATCCGAGGCGACATCTCCGATCGGTTTGATATTGAAGTTCTCCACCAATACCTTGGCGACATTGGGCGAGAGAAACGCGGGTAGGGTGGGTCCCAAGCGAATACCCTTGACGCCCAGGTGCAATAAGGCCAAGAGCACCGCAACCGCTTTTTGCTCGTACCAGGCCACGTCAAAGGAAATCGGCAACTGATTGATATCATCCAACCCGAATACTTCCTTGAGCTTAAGCGCGATAACGGCCAGCGAATAGCAGTCGTTGCACTGTCCCGCGTCGAGCACTCTCGGAATACCGCCGATGGTCCCGAGCGCGAGCTTATTATAGCGATACTTGGCGCAACCGGCCGTGAGGATGACGCTGTTATCGGGCAGCGCGCGAGCGACCTCGGTGTAATAGCTACGCCCCTTTTGCCGGCCGTCGCATCCCGCCATCACCACGAAACGCTTGATCGCTCCGCTTTTCACCGCTTCTACGATTTTGTCTGCCAGCGCCAGCACCTGGTTATGCGCGAAGCCTCCGGTAATCGTTCCCTTTTCGAGCTCGGTGGGAGGCGCGCAGGTTTTGGCTTTTGCGATGACCGCGGAAAAATCTTTTGGCTTGCCGTCGCTCCGGTCGGGGATGTGGGCGACGCCCGGGTAACCGGTCACTCCCGTGGTGAAAATACGGTCTCGATACGACTCATCAATGGGTATGATGCAGTTCGTCGTCATGATGATCGGGCCATTGAAGGCTTTGAATTGGGTTTTTTGCGCGTGCCAAGCGTCGCCGTAGTTACCTACGAGATTCGGATATCGCTTGAGAACGGGGTAGTAGTGAGCCGGGAGCATCTCGCTATGGGTATAAACATCGACTCCGGTACCTTGGGTCTGCTCGAGCAGCTCCTGCAAGTCCTTCAGGTCATGGCCCGAGACCAAAATCGCCGGGTTGGTCCCCGCGCCGGTCTTTACCTCGGTGATCTCCGGGTTTCCATACGCCTCGGTATTCGCGGCGTCCAATAGCGCCATGGTGGTCACCGCGATTTCTCCCGCCTTGAGAACCATACCGACCATCTCGGATTGGCCGAGGGTCTTGGTGGTGGACGCGAGCGCTTCTAAGAGGAAATCGTAGATCTCGGCTTTCTCTTTTCCCAAGACCATGGCGTGATGCGTGTAAGCCGCTATTCCCTTAAGTCCATAGATTAAGAGCTCTCTTAACGATCGGACGTCTTCGTCTTCCGTGCTGAGAACTCCTATCGCGGCCGCTTTTTCCTCTAACGAAACCCGATCTTTGGCCCAGGTGGCGGCATCGTGCATGCCGGCGACAACCTCTGAGCCGCTTTTGTCGACCACCCTAGCGCGAATCTGATCGCGCAACGCTAGGGCGCTCACGACCTTATCCAAAATGGTTCGTTCGTCGAAGTTGGCGTTGGTAATAGTAGAAAACAACGCGTCGATAACAAGACGCCCTGTCTTATTGGTTTCTGCCAAACCGAGTTCCTTTGCTTTTTGATGCCATAGCCCGATACCGCGCAACGCGTAAATCAAGAGGTCTTGCAGGTTCGCTGTCTCCGCGCTCTTTCCACAGACACCTTTTACCGTGCAGCCCTGGTTTTTCGACGTTTCCTGACACTGATAACAAAACATGCTCATTTTATTCCTCCAAATCGTTCGCTTACTACTTGCCGGGGTTGATAAGTAAATTAAACTGGTATTCAGGTACCATTTTATCTCTTATTACATTTCGGCGGAAAGCTGTCAAATTTATTTTTCGCGAATCTTTTTATCGTCGAGTCGGCTCATAAGGGAAAAGCCTCAACACTGAGACAAAAGGAGGAACAATGAATACGGAACAGTCAATTTTAAAGCACGTTACCGCGAAAGATTTCGAGAGCGAGGTTATCGAATCCGAGCTTCCGGTGATTGTAGATTTTTGGGCGCCATGGTGCGGGCCTTGTCGCGCCGTCGGGCCTATCCTGGAGGATCTAGCCGGGCAATGGGCGGGACGGGTCAAGGTCGTAAAGCTAAACGTCGATGAGGAGCCCGAGGTAGCGGGTGCCTTCCGGATCAGGAGCATCCCCACTATCCTCGCGATACGCGGAAAAGAGGTGATCGATGTACAGGTCGGATACAGCGGCCAAAAGGCTCTGGAGAGTCTATTTCATAAGCTTGCCGAATCAAAAGTAAATAGGGAAGAGGCGACCCATGGCAATCCGAATTGAAGCGCGGCGATTTTCCACGGTCGAGTGAAAAGCGATAAAGAGCGAGGCGAAAAGACGAGCAGAGATTTTTTTAAGATGGTTTATGCCCAGTCAAGCGCTCTGTCGCTCGAGTAGAGGGTGAACAGAGAGATCGCGGCAAACATCGGTATCCAAGTCCAAATTAAAGAAGAACCCAAACTTGTGTAGCGTATCAAGGATGTTTTTGGTGTGGCTGCGGTTATTAGAGCGGACCAGCTCAGATGCAACCGTACGACAGAAGGCGATTATTCTAGGTAGAGAGTCGCGTTGCTTGACCGATTCATCCACCCTGGTTCCAACCGCGTTCGAAATCTCTTCGGGAAGGCCGTTTTGAAATAATAGATAGCTTCCCAGCGCGTGTGTCGTCCCTCCGTATGCAGCGATTTCGAGCCGGGCGCGTCGGAGCGGAAGCCCGCCGCAGTCTGTCCATATTTGTGGATAACGCGCCGAGTCCACCTTAAGGCAGGCCAAGGCGCCGATTTCGGATAGTAGGCCGGCTAAAAAAGCCTTGTCTTGCGATACCGTTCCGAGGTAGCCCGCAACGTTTCTGGCCAGAGCCGCCGCTAGCGTTGTGGTTTCCAGAAAGAACAACGAAAGCGCGTGCCTCGAGCTGTACGTAACGATAATCGCGGCGGCTACGCTGAAGTCGTTGATCTCGGTAGGCGCGGCCAATTGAATCGCTGTTTGCACCGTTTTTATCGCGTCAGAGTGCCTACCCGCCGGACCGTTTGCCATAACCAGCATCTTTTCCGTCAAGGCGGGGTCGACGGCAATCGCATCCGCGATTCCCTTAATAGAGCCTCTTTCGGTTTTCGTTCGATCGATGATGTCAGCGGCGATTCCGGGAACCGGGTAAAGCCGCGTCACGCTATCCGTCGGCTTTAGAGAGGCCCGAGCGTAAGAGTCGTCGACCTTCATAAATCGGGTAAAAGAGGATTCCGCGCGTGCGATTTTTCCCTTCATCTGCCTTCCTCGAACTTTAGCCTATGCTTCGGTTTCTCTCCCAACAGTTCGATATCCTCCTTTTAGGGACGGAAACCGAACAGATCGCGCACTAATTTTCTTCGATCCTCTATCGACAGAACCGTCCCCAAATTGGGGGGTAGGAACGAAAACCACCCCGGCCTCGTCTCGAGCTTTTTACCAGCTTTCTAGCGGTACGAACGCGTTGTCTCGAAGCTCGAGAAGCCGCGTCGCTTCCGAAGGGTCGCGTGCCAAGGAAAACCCTGGGCTTGGTCCCACGGTGTTCATGTCGCTTATTTTATTAAGGAAATTCGCCACGTCGACCCTCTTGGCGGCCTTGTGCTCGACCGCGGATCGGATAAAGCGGTACGAATCGTAGGCAAGCGCGGCGAAGATATTCGGCGTAGCACCGAATTGCGCTTGAAAGCGATCCACGAATTCGCGCCCCTTGCCGGAAGCGGTGGTGGGATCGAAAGGCGAGGAAAATACCGCTCCTTGCAAGTATCGGCCGACGGTAGACGCGAGTTGGTGGTCGAAAGAGACACTGGGCGCGAGCACCGTTATCGCTCGTGCACCATTGGGCACCGTTCCCCCCTCGGGCGCGCTCCAAAGGTCGGCCGCGGCTAAAGCGGGGGCGATTAATGCGACTTCTCGGGAGGTGTCAGGAAGAAATATCGCATCGAATTTCTTTTTGGTAAGAGAAGCTATTTCCTGTCCAAAAGAGGTCGCCTTAGGTTCGTAGGATTGGGTCGCGACGACCTGACCGCCCGCGAGCCCGGCCTGACGCGCGAAGACATCGCGCATCAGTTCCCCGTAGCTATTGTTCGGGTATAAAATCGCAAAACGCTTTTCTCTTTTCTTGACCGTCGCGAATTCGATGAGTTTCTTGATCTCGCTTTCCGGGGTTGGAAAGAGACGAAATACCATGGGTCCAACCTCGGTAACCTGGCCGGCTGGTGTTAGAGTGATTATAGGCACGCCGAGCTCTTGCGATCGTTTCGCCGCAGCGAGTGATGTCTGCGCGTCGATCGGGCCCACTATAGCGACGACTCGATGGACGAAGACAAGCTCGTTGACCGCTTGGACGGCGCGTTCAGGATCGGCCTTATCATCTCTAAAGATAACCTGTGCGGCGTTCGGCGGCAGAGGAGAAGTCGGTGGAAGCCCGGCCGCAAGCATCAAGCCGCGCAAGGCTTGTTCGCCCAACTCCCGGGCTCTGCCGCTGAGAGAGAGAATGGCTCCCACCGCTTGGGGATTCGCGTCGGTCGGTCGGGCCGCGCGAATTGCTATTTCTTCCATCTCTGGGTCGAACTTAACCTCCTCGTCCCTTAACGCCTCGATAATTTGGCTGATTCGATCGACGTCGCCGATTTGATCAGCGTCTTTCAGCGCTCTTTTGGCGATCGAAGTCCATATCTTTCCCCCTCGTTCCACTTCCCGATACGCCCTCTCGATTTCCTCAGGGCTCGCGCGTTTTGCCGAGATTTCCGCCGCCTCTGTTCGAGCTTCCACGCGGTCTGACTCTGAAACCGCCTCTCTGCTAAGGGTATCCAAAACCGTTAGCGCTTTGACAAAGTCTCCTAATTGCGCGGATGCGGCGGCAATCGTGCGAAGCAGTAAAACGGTGTCCGCGGGGTCAATGGTTCTTCCTCGCATCGGTTCGAGGATCTCAAGCGCTGTTCTATGGTCGCCTTGGAGATGGGCCGCCACGCCGTAGTAAAACCTGCCTTGTTCCGCAACCGCCGCGTCCGGATGAGCAATCACTTTTTTAAAGAGTGAACGGGCTTCGTCGAGCCGGTTTTGCGAAAGGCGAATGCGGCCGAGGGAGAGTTGGGCTATAGGGACTAACGGGTCATTCATTCTTCCGGCGATAAACGCTTCAAAGCGGTTGGCGGCTTCCGTAATCGCGCCTCGATCGAGCAAAAGCTTGGCTTCTCGGAACTCGGTTTCTGCCCGCGGATCGTCGCTCGTGATCAGCGGCAGGCGGCCGATTTCACGCTTCTCGGCGCTCGGCGGACACCCGGCAACGTAAAAGAGAAAGAAAAGCGGTAGAAAAACCCAAAAAGAATAGCGACCGATAGCTGAAAACATGACGATTGCTTTGTCAACGAAGCGACTTACTGCTCGAAAGGCCGAAAGATTCTGTTGCTCCTCTCTATCGATACGCTATCTAAGCGTAATTGTATAGGCGACGTTTTCCTTACCGAAGAGTTGCGTAACGGGGAACTTTTGCGACCGGACGAGCGGCTCGATACATCGCTGCAAAGAGGCCGGCATGACCGAGACTAAAGAGGTTTCTCCATTGTCAACCATTATTAAAACGCGGGCCGAGAAGACCCTATCCGGCGATTTTCTCAAGCAGCTTTTCATTTGGTCGCGTACCGGCAACAGAACTTCGCGAACGACTTCTTGGGATAGTCTTTTCGGCATTTCCGGTTTAGGCGCCGTCGCTTCCTCTTGGGCTTGTTCCGCCTCTGCCTGTTGTTCCGCTTGCTTTGCTTTTTCGAGCTGTTCCGCCGCCCGCTTTTGTTGTTCTAAAAGCTGCAGGGCGGCGTGCGCTTTCTCGCGTACCGCTTGGCTTCCCATAGAGTCCTCGGCGATCTCTTTGAGCGTCTCGGCGCAAGCGGGCCCGCTCAGCGCGATCAAGGCATCGATCGACTCGCACAACGCTTCGATCAATTGCGGTTCCGCCGCATCCGCGTGGTACAAGCGTAAAAAATCCGTCATCGGCGCCACGGCCGAGTGGTCTTGTAGCTGTTTTAAAGCACTGACCAACCGTGGCAACTCGCCGGCGGGCGTTTGGGGATCCTTCAAATGTCCGATGAGCAGCGCGACCGCCCTTTTCTCGCCTTGTTCCGCCGCCGCTTGCGCCAATGCGCCCACCGGAGGCGAGGTCGTGCCGTCGAGATAGTTGGCGCGTCGTTTGAGCGTATCGAGCACCTGGTCGGCGCCGACCTTGCGTTTGGCTAATGCTTGACAGGCAGCCCTTTTTACTTGCTCCGTGGCATCGCGATTATCGCATATTTCGATCAAGTTTGAGGTCGATTCCGGATCGTCGAGCGCCGCGAGCAATTCGACGACCAGCACGCGCACCGGCACGAGCCGCGCGTCCGGGTCCCTTACCGCGACCATCAGTTGTCCGCGGAGCTGATCCGGCCTTAAGCTTTCACTCGTGACAGAGAATTGTGAGACCGGGTCCGGCCTCAGCGTGATCACCGAGCTCGTTAAGCCGCTGGTGGCGTCCCACAGCTTTTCGCCCTTTGTCGCCGAAAGAAAGCCCACGTATCCCGTCGTGTCCGCGAATAGAACGCCGCCGGCCTGTACCGCGGCCCCCACGATGTCCGTCGGATGCGTATAAATCCAGCGCACGGAATAAGTCGCGGGTTCGAAGGCCACGACGAAACGGTAAAAGAGCAGATAGAGGTTGTTGTCTTGCAGCTCGATTCGGCTTTTTCCGGGGAGAGAAACGACTGCCGGCCGCCATCCAAGAGCGATTCGATGTCTACCGCTATCCGGCGGTTGAATCGGATCGGGTGAGTATACATCGGGCAAAAGCAAGGGATCGCCGGGTAGGCTTCTTTCCGGCAGCTCGAAGTAGGGACTTTTTCGCGTAAGACCTGAAGATAGACTCGAGGTGACTTCAAAGATCAACCGATTGCTTCCGGCAAAGAGCTTGTTCGCGTGCACGAATGCGTGACCGACGACGTTGTCCTTGAGACGGATCCGCGCGAATTCGTCGCCGCTTTTCGCGTTGAGCGCGGAAAGGTTTTGGTGGTTCCAAGGGACTAATACAACATCTCCGATGACCGCGGGAGATCCCACTCGGCCTTGAAATTCCCTTTTCCAGATTACGGAGCGCGACTTAATCGCGTAGACCGCGGAATCGGCAAAGCTGCTGCTTCCCTTGGTCAAAGTCAGGGCCAGTAATTGCTCCGACGCGTCCGCGCCTACAAGCGTCATGTTCCGATCATCGATTTCAAAACCCGAATCGCCGCTTTCGACCTCGCGTCCGACGATATCGCTTCCCTCGTGGGTGAGTACGTAGTCTCCCGCGACAACGGGCGTTATCGAGGTTCGCGTCGGTCTCTGCCAGAGAACGCGTTGCGCTTTGAGATCAAAGGCGTACAGCTTGCTCGGGCCGGGCGTCACGCCCACCGCCAGCGACCGGATTTCTCTCTCTTCGGCGCGTTGAATCCGTTTTATCAGCAGTTGGATATCGCTTCGGTCATTGTCCGGATAACTCGCTGAAAACGCGGCGGGTGCTCCGCCACACGCCGAAAACAAGAGCGGCGCGGCGATGGTAGAAAAAACCGCGTATTGAAATGTTTGTAGACCGTGTAGTCGCGATAGATGGTGTCGAGACATGGTTATCGATCCTTTCAGTCCGCGATTTGTTGGATCGTATTGCGTACCGCGCGCACCAGCGCCGGCGGCGCTGTTTCCCCGTGCTGGGCCAGAAAATCCACCAAATAGTTTTTCACTTCCGGCGTGGCGACTTCGCCGAGTCTTTCAACGATAGCGAGCTTTGATTTTGTCTGAACGTCACCCCTTCCGAGAGCCTGGATTAGAGCGGGTCCCAAGGAGTGCAGCGGCAGCTTATTGAGATAATCGAGCAGATCCGTGACTCGGTTAGCCGTAATGACTTTACCGATCGCTTCTGACGCTTCCAACACGCCGCGATCGAGCGCTCGAAAAAGCGTATCCATGGCGCCCACGGCGCCGATTTCTCCGAGACCGGCCGCGGCTTTTGAGCGTACCTCCGCGTCGCCGTCGGAAAGCGCGGCGACCAGCACGCCTTGCCCTCCAGGTGGATTGACCGCGGCCACGGCCTCAATAGCCAAGACACGGATATTAGCCCGTCTGTGCATTGCCAGCTCGAAAAGCACGGGGCCCGCGCTCGGATCACCGAGCGCCATCAGCGTCATGATAGATAGCTCGAGTAAATCCGGCGGCAGGCCGCGTCTGATTCGATCAGCCAGCGGCTTTATTCCGCTCGGATCTCCGCGCATTCCGAGGTTTTGAATGCCCAATTCAACCTGACCGCGGTCGTTTGCGTTTAGCTGAGTAACCGCGTCGTTGAGAGTGGCTTGGGCTCGTACGAGTGTGGAGAACAAAGGTACTACCACCACTGATAAAATGATTAGTATTCCCGGTTTGAAGTTCTTTTTCGCTCGATTAAGGATTCGCATGACTCCCTCATTGTCTGAAAATGATAACTATCGTGCCAGCGCTGGAGTATCAAGTATTCTGCGAGAGTCGTAGTTCCATATTTAGCAAATAAATTCACCTTCACTAAAAATATGGAGGCTTTTTTATTGACCGTTTTTTTTTAAAATCGAGCGGAACGTGTAATTTCTCAAGGCAATAGATGATGAGCGTTGTAAGATAGACGATCGAAACTAAATGAATACTAGGATATGATATTATCTATCTGAATATATTGTTTTTTTTGATATAGATAGATATTTTCTACCCACTCTTATCCTTATTTCGATGTCGGAATACCGACAGTTGTATTGTTTTTGATCCCTTATGTTAATATATTCAAATTTGCCTTGATATTATGGAATATTACGGAAGAGAATAATGTTGTTATACTTATATAATCTAAATGTATCGACATTATGTCGCTTTTTCGACTTGTCCTAATTTTAGGACATTTTAATGCCGTGGGACGATCTCATATTGTTTTGTGAGAAGTACTATTGAGACACGAAAGAGAACGCGTTTTTTTTAGAAGAAAAGCGCGGTTTTCAGTCAAGCCGAAGAAGTAACATCCCCGGAAGATCGAATAGCGATAGCCGAAACGTCGCGAATCCCCGATTCGTGAACGTGGTGATAAAATGACTATTTCCATTCTTCCATCGTCGGGTCGTTTCGGCCCACAACGCCGCATTGTTCCAGTAGATCGATCAGGCTATCAAAGAGTCCCGGGGGCGCGGCGACTAAAATCGGAGAGGGGCCTTTCTTTGATGGCAGGGTAACAACTCTGGCACCTGCCGCCCTGGCGATAACCCCACCCGCCGCAACATCCCAAGCACTTAGCCCTGCTTCGAAAAAACAGTCGATGCGGCCCGATGCGAGAAGACACAGGTCTAGTGAGGCTGATCCGCTTCGCCGGATGTCCCGCACTCGCGGTATAACCTTTACCAGGATTTCGGCTTGCTTTTGCCGCTGCTCGCTGAGGTAAATGAATCCGGTCGCGAGTAAGGCTTGCGCCAGGTTATTTTCCCTACTTACCGATATCGGCTTTTCGTCGCACAGGGCAGAACGGCCTATAAGGCTCGAATAGACCTGGTTGTGGTAAGAATCGTGCACCACTCCCAGCGTTTTTCTGCCATCGACCTCAAGCCCGATCGATACCGTGAATCCGGGGTAACGGTAAAGGTAATTGACCGTTCCATCCAGCGGGTCGATTACCCAGCGCAGTCCTGAATCGCCGCTTCGCGAGCCTCCTTCCTCGGCCAAGATCGCGTCGTTCGGTCGCTCCCGCGTAATGGTATCGATGATCGCTTTTTCAGCTTCGACGTCGACTTCGCTGACCAAGTCCGTGCGGGACGATTTCACGCTTATCGTGTGGATTTCGCCGAACCTTTTTTTATGGATGGCGGCTGCTCGAGCGGCTGCTTCCTTTGCTAAAAGCAAAAGCCCGTCTAAATCGCGAGAAAGAATCACTTGAGAGGTTGTCTTCATAATAAATCTCTTTTTGAGTTTTGGTTACTATCATTTGGTAGACTCACTACAATCTAGCGGTTCGCGCGAGAGCGAATTTTATTATAGGTCGAGGCGCGCTGCACCGCGCGACGAGAGAGGTGAATCATGTTTGTCACAACAGTCATGGTCCGGGTCGTTCCTGACCGCGTAGAGGACTTTATTAAAGCAACCCTGGTGAACCATCGGGCTTCCGTCGAAGAGCCGGGGAATATCCGTTTCGACGTTTTACAGAACGAGCAAGAGCCTACGCGGTTTTTGCTTTACGAAGCTTACCGGTCCGAAAAGGATGCCTCGGCCCATAAAAATACCTCGCATTATCGGCTATGGCGAGATACGGTCGCCGTCTGGATGGCGGAACCTCGAAAGGGGATTACCTACAAGGGCCTTAATCGCTAACGGAGGGTGGACCGTGATTCCCAATTTCGCCTTTTATCGCACGCCTGGACTGCGATTCGGCGCGGGCGAGTTTCGCAACTCGGCGAGACACGCCGCTTGCTTTGGAAAGAACCTCTTAATTGTGATCGGCCGGTCGTCGCTTCGGACTTCAGGAAGGTTAGGGCGGTTGTGCGATTGTCTCGAGCAAGACGCGTTTCGTTATGCGGTAGTTGAGATAGAAACCGAGCCCTCTCCCGAACAGATCGACGCAATCGTCTCGGACTTTCGAGATAAAAACATTTCATTGGTGATCGGCGTAGGGGGAGGGAGCGTGATCGACGCGGGAAAGGCGGTCGCCGCGATGCTTTCTATTGACGGTAGCGTTTACGACTATCTGGAAGGGGTAGGGCGTAAGCCGTTTACGGGCGGTACCACGGCCTATCTCGCGATGCCGACGACGGCGGGAACCGGAAGCGAGGCGACCGCGAACGCGGTTCTCAGCCGTGTGGCTGCTGACGGATTTAAAAAGTCCTTGAGGCACGATTCGTTGGTTCCCGATTTAGCCGTTATCGATCCCGAGCTTTTGCTTTCATGCCCTCGAGAGGTCAGCGCGGCATGCGGTATGGACGCTCTATCTCAACTACTCGAATCGTATGTATCGACACAAGCCTCACCGATTACGGACAGCCTGGCCTTGAGCGGGCTCGAATACCTTAGCCAAAGTTTAGTTTCCGCCTGTACCACGGGCCGTAATGACCTGGCGGTGCGCGCTCGTACGGCATACGCGTCATTTATTTCCGGAGTGACCCTGGCCAACGCGGGTCTTGGTGTCGTGCATGGTATGGCCGCTTCATTGGGCGGTTTTTTTGCCATTCCTCACGGAGTGGTTTGCGGCTCGCTGCTTGCTCCCTCGATTCGGATAACTATAGATAAGCTTAAAGGAGCACGAGAAGAAAGCGAGACGGTTCTGCGAAAGTTCGCGGCCGTGGGAATGCTGTTGCGTAAATGCTCTCCCGGCGACGTGGAAGGCGGTTGCGAAGCGTTGGTGGTCGAGCTCTACGATTTGACGGAGAGGCTTGAAATACCGCGGTTGAGCGACTTCGGAGTAACGCTGTCCGACATCGACCGGATTGTCGAGAAGAGCGGAAATAAGAACAACCCCGTCGCGTTGAGCCGAAACGAGATGGCGATGATATTGCGTGAACGCATCTCCTCCGGCTAGCCTCGAGTTTGGCGATTATTGATGTAAAAACGTGCCCCTGCCCGTGCCCGTGCCCGAGTAACTCTATTTTGATAGCCTTAGGGTCAGCAACACGAAGCGAGAGCGTTAGAGATTATGGATTTTAGATCGAAACGGTTGTTGAAGGCTTCGATCAAAAAAGAAAATGCTGATGATTTCAACGCGATTGTGCGACAGTACCCTTCTGAACGGTTACAATAATTCGATCAAGACCTCCGGCGAGTCATTGCAAATCCTGTTCTGAATTCTCCAATTAGAACCCTGTGCGGAAGCTGTACCGCATGGTAAAATACCGGTTATATGGAACGGTCATATGAAAATAGGTAAAGCCGTGGTCTTGTTCGGGGAAATGATTATCTGCTGCTCGGGGTGCGTCGATGACCCGGCAAGTGTGCATCGGGAAGGACCGGAAGCAGGTTACTTGGTGTCAGATGCGGGCTTTAGGGATGTGAAGGGATTGGAGGCCGGTCACTTCGTATCAGACGCGGGGTCCGGACAAAGAAATGAACCGGAAGCCGGCGGATTGGTTTCAGATACGGGTTCCGCAGAAAAGCTGGAATCGGAAGCGGGTGACTTGGTTTCAGAAGCCGCTTCCGCAGACAGAAAAGGACCGGAAGCCGGTGCCTCTGTTTCAGACGCGGGGTCCGGAGAAAAAGAACGATCACAGACGGATGTGTGCGGCTTTACGGCGCCGGTGTCCCTGGGAGAGGTCGAGGCTGACGGGATGGTGCTGGTACCCCCGAATCATCCGGACATCCTCTACTTTGGAAGAATAGACTGTTCAACCCCCCTTGCTCCGTCTTTTGCATTTCCGGGCGTCTCTATTCGCGTTGCCTTCAACGGTGACGCAATCGACATTGTTTTTACGGACCACGGTAATGCGAACTCCCCCAACTACTACAACGTCATCATCGATGCCGGAGAGCCCGAGGTGTTGGAGATGATACCGGGGCGCAACGTATACACCTTAGCGGAGAACCTTTCTACCGGCGTACATACAGTGGAGCTTTTCAAGCGGGTGGAAAGCAACCAGGACGAAGGGCGAGGCGAGTTTCAAGGATTTCGTATTCCAGAGGGAGCGTCTGTTATGCCCCTGTCGCCCAAGCCATATCGCCTCGAGGTGATCGGCGATTCGATAACCTGTGGGTATGGTAATGAGGTGTCTGTACTCGATCCAACGAACTACCACTACACTACGGAAAACTCGAATGCTTACAATGCCTGGGGTGCGATAGCCGCCCGAAACCTCGACGCCGAATACGTGGCCGTGGCCTACTCCGGAAGAGGTGTATACCGAAACTATGGTGGAGAAGACCGGGAGACCGTACCCGAAATGTATCTTGACGCCCTCCCTGACAACCTATCCGCAGCGCCCTGGGACGTGTCTCGGTTCGTTCCCGATATTGTGGTTATCAATCTCGGCACCAATGACTTCTCACCGGAATTAGAGACGGCCGAGATCAATGCCGCCACAAAAGAGTTCGAGATGAGCTATCTCGAGTTCGCGGAGACGCTGCGTTCCTATTATTCTGAAGCGACGTTCGTCCTCGCCGTCGGGCCCATGCTCTCCGATAGCTATCCACCAGGGTATCAGGCGTTGAGCAATGTGACGGATTCGTTGGAGGCGGTCATTGCGGCGCGCAAGGCGGTCGGCGACGACGGATTTTATCTATTGGAGATTCCCGAACAATTGGCACCTTACGGTGAAGACTGGCACCCCACAGTCACCACCCACGAAGCCATGGCAGAACGCCTCGTCGATTTTATCGACCGGTTGGATCTGTTGTAGATCCGATCTACTGCGAAGCCGGACCTCTGGTCGTCCATATCTGTCGCCACCAATCACCCCCTCAAACCACCCGGCGAGTCGAAGTGCGTAATCCATTGAAACAGGAAACCGTCGTATTCTGCCCATCACTCCCGCAGAAACCACGGCAAGGACACGGTTTACATTCGAAGTGGAAAAATATAAGCTTGCCCCATATTTATCGCGACTAGGAATTAGACAAAAACAAGGATACCAAAAATGTTTATAAAAACAAAACCCACAGCACTGGCAGCACTGATACTGGGATTCCTCACCTGGGGATTGCTTGTTTTTATCATCATAAAATCAGGCGGCGTCGTGCGCCCGGCCGAGTATCCGAACGAGCAGGGTTTCCGACAAGCCATTTTCTTTTTCGAGCTCGCGGCGGATGGCAGTGAGCTACTTTCCGCTCTCGGTGACCCGGCCACTGAAACCGGGAAGGCCATCCGGAGTGCCATGGACACGACCAACAAAGTCGACTTCTTCTTCATGACCTGCTATTCCCTATTCTTCGCGGTACTCTTTGTTTTTCTGCTCAGCCTGAACAGGTCCATGAGCCAGGGTCTCGCTCGGGCTTTTCTCATAGCTGGAATAGTCCTCTCCGCCTTTATGCTGGTGAGCGACATACTGGAGACGCGGGTGCTCCTGGCGCTCTCGGCTCATCCCAATCCCGGTGATATGGGACAGAACCTGATGGGACTTCACCTGTGGACGCGCTTGAAATTTGTCTCCATCAATATCGCCTGCATCTTCCTGGCGTTCCTGTACCTGCGCTATTTCGGACGACGGGTCTGGGGCTTTGTGTTCGCCGGAATCTACGGAATTGCCGCCATTATCGGTATCATATCCACCATTGTTTTCGGGCTTCGCTTTATCGTGGAGTTCTCCGCGAATCTTGGAGGACTCGGATGGCTCTGTTCAGCCATTCACGCGGGGATTGTATATTTCGGTAAACCCATTGAAACCTGAGCCATCCCCTCATATTACATCAAAAACCTCGTTGAACACGGCGTTATCACCACCGTGCCGTAATGGCACGCCATCTCTTCATAGCTGCGCTGTATCCCAAGCTCGTAGCGGCACGATTTCACTACCGCGCTCTTGAGCTGGTCCGGCACCAGCACCTCGCTTACCCCGCCAAAGTATTCAAACGCTCTGACATGGCTATGAATGAAGTCATAGCCCTTCTGACTCATGGTCGCCTCCGCGTAGCAATAACTCGATGCTCCCAGCACCGCCACGAATAGCTCAACCTCGATAAACTCCCCCGTCTTCGGGTCCACTATTTGCGGCTTCTTCCCAGAGTAATCCACAAACACCTCGCTTCGACGTGTTGGAGTCAAATTCCGAACCTAGCCGTTAAAAAGCGACAGAGACAGTTTCGCCGTACAATCTAGTCGGAATTGGTCTGGCGACATCTTCAGGTTAAACCTCTCCAGCTAAAGCGTCACTCGGCGCCTGAGGCTTGGGCGAGGATTTGTCGAGATAACTCACGGATATCGGTTTTAGAACGTCCATTGGTCGATATCGACGCGTGGTCAATAACCCGCTGATCGCCAATTTTTCGTAACCTGATATTGAGATCTCTCGGGTCTTGATGATCCAATAGAAAGCAAATACGAATACGCCGCATGCTTCTACAAAGAAAACTGTCGATCTCGCCTGTGATAGAGGTTGTAGAATGAATGTTAAAAGTATGGCGATAAACGGAGAGATTATCATTCCAAAACCGAGTATTTTATAGATCCTTTTGTAATGTCTGACTTGCGCTAAATCTGGTAACAAATCCAGTGTATCCGAGGCTCGAAAGATACAAACGTACGCTATGGACAGGAAAAATAGAACCGCAAAGATGCCATGTAGCGATATCCTACTACAAGAATTACCGCAACCCCATTCCATTGGAAACAATGCGACGCCGATGAGGAAAATAGCCGCAAGATTAAGCGCATTATTCTCAAGAGTCGTGACACCTTTATAAAGATACAGAAATACTCCGACGGCAAAAAGGACGCCGACAAAAACGTCTCTCATAGCGCCTCCGCCGCTATGATAATAGGCACTCATCGAATCTTGAAGCGACAACCCTTCGCGAATATACCCTCCGATAGACAAAACAAATGGCAAGGCGATCGCTAGAATAGCAATTCCAATACGAAGGTTAGCATAGGTAGTAAAAACATGTTCTCTTATGTCTCTGGATTCCATCTCCATTGTCCTCTTTCCTTGATTGTCGCGGCACGATTTGACTGCTTCATTATTTTCTTTTCGCTTATTAGATCATTTTCCGGGTTGAAGATAACGAATCTATTGCAACCTTTTTTTCGATATGAAAGAACTCTCTTTTCGCTTTCTTCTTCTACGCGTGGTAATATCACCCTAATATGATTTCGTACTCTATTAAAAGCGCTTAGTGACCTGTTGCTAACGCAATATCGGTGCCAAACGTATACATATCAAAAACGCCTATCAATTGAGCGAACCGATTCTATTCGATCTGTCCGTGAACTGTCTACGCGTATTCGCAAACAGTTCAGCATTTCTTCAGGGAAACAGCGGGGTGGAGCTTTACGTTTTTACTTTTTGGTGTCAAAGCGCAGTGTTATCGTAATCGTACGAATGGCGTTCTAATAAGGAGATGGTCGTGAAACAGATCACGAAAAACAGTGCGCTGATCGCGAAATGTGGTCTCTATTGCGGGGCCTGCGGCTAGTATTTGAACGACAAGTGTCCCGGATGCGCGAACAACGAAAAAGCGTCTTGGTGCAAGCTACGCTCTTGCACGCTGGAAAAGAAGATTTTCGACTACTCCTACTACACGGGAAGCGAATAGAAAAAAGTTGGAGCGTCTATCACATGAACATCCTTTGTCAGGCCGGGTTTGTCGCTCTCTGCCACCACCAGAAACTTATGTTCTACACCAAGCTGCCGTCCGAAGTGATGAATAGCTGGACCCGGTTCAAGGCTCGAAAGCTTTGCCTCGATCAACAGCCACGGTCTTTTGTTTTGGGTTATTAGAAAATCGACTTCCCGTTTTTCCTTGTCCCGTACAAAGTGTAGGTCGAGTGGCTGGTGTCCCCAATCCTGGGTGAAATGGCACCATTTAAGAAGATGGCTTGCTACCATGTTTTCGAAACGCACGCCTGGATTTTCGATTTCGGACCAGTCCCAAAGGTAGACCTTGGGCTCTCGCCTCAGCGCTCTGGCTATCGTACCGGCGTATGGACGTACCAAAAATAAGAAGTACAGACGCCGAAGATAGTCGACCCATAACCTCACCGAATCGAGCGCTACCTGTAGATCTTCGCGTAGTGAGTTGTGAGACAACACGTTACCGCATCTATCAACTAACAGCTCCATCAGCTCTTCCACATGAGACAGAAGCTGAATTCTGGTGAGATCGCGCAGATCCTGCCGCACGATCAGCTCGCGTCTCTCTCGATGCCAAAGGCGCAGCTGCTTCTTATCCTTTTTAAGGAACGGCTCTGGAAATCCACCCCAAGTGAGTAGAGATTCAAATGCATTGCCTACCCGTATCGGTGGCTTTCCCGTGGCGGTGGTCAGGCGATTTACGGTTTGTTGAACTTCATACTCTTTCGAAGGGCCGTCGGGATCGAGTAACTCTCTTATTGATAACGGATGTAAGCGATATTGGTGGTAGCGACCCAGAAGGCTATCACCTCCCCTTTGGTATACGTCGAGTCGTCCGCTACCCGTTACCAAAATGTCTATGGCGTTGTGGCGCGTGTCCCATAGACCCTTGAGATATCTCTTCCATCGTGGAAATTTGTGAATCTCGTCGAGGGCAGCCAACGGTTTGCCAGTAGAGATCTTAGGACGATAAGCGTCTATGAAACCATATGGATCGCGCGCAAAGCTTCTCCTCCATCCAAGGTCGTCCCAGTTGCGATAGAGATCCGCGGATTTTCTCTCCTTCAATAGCATCTTAGAGAGCGTGGTCTTACCGACCTGTCTCGGACCAACCACAAAGGCCATTTTATCTTGAGGGAAGTGATCCCTGAGCAACAGGTTCTTTAGACTTCGTTCCATATGACCATATTCCAGTATCCTGATAAATGGTCAAGACTTTTTACCAGGTATGTGGTGAAAAGTTATGGGTGGCGTTTTTTCTGCACCGCAATCGGCTAATAGTTGATCTATTTTGGCATTAAGCTTTTCTTGGAAATCGGTATCGGTGTAGGCCAGCGCCGTCAGCTCCCGGTGGAGGTCGGGAGAGAACGAATGCATGGCCGGAACCTGACGAATGAGCTCACGGGTCAGGATGCGGCTGTCCACGTCCTCTGTGGTGAATATGTGGCGAACTTTTTCGGCGACCATTTCGTGGACGGCCGTGGAATGCCGCCGGTTAATCTCAAACAGAAGCGACTTTTTATCTGGAAAGTGATTGTAGAAGCTTCCCACCGCCACTCCGGCGGCCTTGGCGATCTTCTTGGAGCGGTACGTTAAGCGTGTGAGCAATACGATTGCAATTATGCAGAAAGGTCCCCTTACTACCCGTACCAACGATCCACCGCTTGGCCGGCAGATCACGGAAGATTCGAGCTCGACCGCCAAATAGCGGATAGGTCCATTGTGAGAGCCACCGACCAATGCGCCGCCACGCCGAGCCAAAAACTACGGTGTCGAAGCGCTAGGTAACCGAGCACCAATCCGGCGCCGACTGCGCCCATAGTCTCAGCGATCGGTTTTCCGTAGTGGGCCATGGTATAGGGGATAATCATATAGACCAACGCCGCGCGACCCATGTCTCGCTCGAGACCGAATAGAATAAACCCGCGCCAGAAGCTCTCTCCGGATATGAAGACTAACCCGTAAGCAGCTTGGTACAAGACGAATAGACTGGTAAACTCCATTCCGGAACGTCCTAACGAGCGCACCAATGGATATTTCGCTTTAAACGACTCGAGATCCGAGATGAAAAAGACGATGACGAGCATTACAACGGCGGTCAATAGGAGATAGACCCACCACAACTCGAAGGTTCCCTTGATGCTGTAGCCGAAGTCTCGGCGTCGCTCGTTTAGACAAATGCGTATCAACGCGAGGGGGATTGCGGTGCGAGCGATAAGGCAACTGATAGAGAGATATAGGAAAGGGTATAGAGGTGTTAAAACGGTGTCGGGGAAAACCCCTGTTAGATACCGTCGAAAGAAATCGGTGCGGCCGAACCACCATAACAGCGCGAATAAGAGTAAAGACGAGACGATGATAAACCTACCTCGACGCGATATGTCACCCCAACGAGGGCCCTTTAGTGCCGACGACAGGACAAAAAATACGGATACAGCCGTTAAAACGAACAACGGCTGCAGCGATGGTTGCGTCCGGTGAAGCTCGAGCCAATACCACAGCAGGTTGAAACCGATTATCAGACCAACCGTCGAAACCAGTAGTGTCCAATGTAAGCGCGGCGGCGCGAACATCTTTGATTCTGTCGCAGTCACCCGGCCAGATTACGCGCGGGTTTCAAGCGTGTAAAGATTTCTGATTCGCGCGATTTGCGTCCGGGGCAAAACGTCGTCCGATCAAATCGCTGCGCTCGCGAAATAGCGTATCAGTGGATCGGGAAAGCCGCGAAATTCGGGCCGCCTGGTTCATACCTTCGCTTTTGCCGAAAAATCGATTTTTGCACCGACGCCGAGTTACAATCACCGAACAACTCGCAGAAAAGGAGATACTTTGAAAACACTATCATTATTCAATCGCATTTTCTTGGTATTGCTTTTTATTGGATGCGAGATCGATCCGTGTGACGATACGAAGCGTGTCGAGAAACAGGGAACGATAGCGGCCGCGACGCCTTCCTTTGATCTCGAAACCCCCGACGCGGACAAGGACTGTCACGCTAAGTTTTTGGTGACTTATCACTGGGCGAACGCCAAGCGACGCATCGATCCCAACGCTCCGGATCCGGTGAGCCCGGCGGGAAAAATTAATCTTTTCATCGTGCTAAACACGGTGATCGGCACCTTCGGCCCGCTGCCCAACGTTCAGAAAGTAGAAGATAGCTCGGGGCTAGATACGAGTTATAGGTGGGTAGGTAAGCTCGACATCGGCGCCAAGAACGAAGCGTATAACCCCGTCCATTTCAGGATTAACGCGTACGCATCTAATATCGGAAACCTCGAGATTCCAGCTGGTGAAGACGCGGACTATTACGACGTTGAAATCGACGCGACTATCGAATACACCGTGTACTCCGCCGAGAAGTAGTCGTGGCGCTTTTCAGTCACTACTACGCGAAATAATCGCTTTATCGTAAAGCATTTGCGCCCGGCGGCACGTTCTTATAAAGTGTCGAAAAGCCCCAATGATGTCATCAAAACCAGGAGGGAATCGGTAGCCTGGGAAGAGTCTGGAGGAAACCCGTTTACTGTCCAGGTGGTGACCGGCATGTAGGCGGCGTGAACGTGGCACGGGCTCTTGTGCGGAACGTGGGAACCTACGACTGCGATGACAAGGGAGAAATCCAAGTGGAGGACCCACAAGGATGAGAGTACCGAAGCGCGGTATAGCGACGGAACAGCCAGTAAGAGCGAAGAAGCTTCTGTAATGGGAGTGGAGCAAAGGGGCTGTATCATCCGGTTTTGAAAATGGGTCAACCAGAGATAGGAGGAGCCAATGGACAAAACGAAGCCGTTCAGGGGGGTGGTTGCGCGATAGCTGCGAGCACGGCAGCTTGAGAGCATGAAAACTATCTAAATGCAAATCGAAACACAGGTCAACGAATTTATCGGCAATCTAAAACGGCTAGTATACGAGACGGCACTCAAGGCCATACGGAGCGCGACGGGAGCGAAGTGTCAAACCGGGACGCGGCGTCAGGTTTCGGCGCGACGAAGTACCGAAGCGCTCACGTCGATGACCGAGCAGTTATATCAAGCGGTCTGCGAGCGGCCGGGCGAATCGATGAAAGCGTTCGGTCAGACCCTTCAGTGCGAGCCGCGCGAGTTATTCAGGTGCATGCATCGCCTGATCGCCCAAGGGCGGGTCAAAAAGGCCGGCGAAAGGCAAAACACGCGCTACTTTCCCGTGGATGCGCCCGCTAAGCGAAGCCGTGAAGCCAGATAGTTCTAACCGCTAGGCAAAAGTGGCGGCGTCGGTTGCCCCGTACGAAAGGCCTCACATACCGCGGTCAAGTAAGACAGCACATGACGGTGGTGTTTGCGCGCCGTGTGCACCACGGTCATGACCCGCTCGGCGAATCGATTGCCACGCTCGCTTTGCGTACCGAATGAGCGCCTGCGCCACAGCACGAAGGCACGCAGTTGTTGTTCGGCATGGTTGTTGGTCGGCTCGATACCCGTTTTGTCTACGAACGCCCATAGCGCTTCGCGGTGATACAGGATATCGGCACACGAGCCCGAAAGCCCTCGGATATCCGCATCAACCGCACGCTGCAGCACCGCTTCAAACTGCTCGCGCAACGGTTGCATCCGCCGACGAAACTCCTCGCGTGTGGTCTTGGCTTCTTTATAGGCGTAGTACATCTCGAACAGGATTCCGGTGTACTCTAACAGTTGCTTGCCATATCCGCTCGCCGGTCCGTCTCGCTCACAAAACGACACGAACTTGCGCAAAAGGTGCGCCACGTCTGTCCGTCCACGCCCGCCGCCGCGTCTCGCTTCAGCGCGTAGTACGCTCGTCGCAGGCAATCGACTTCATAGATATGGTGCATGAACGCGGTGAACTGCTGCCGTTTGTTTCGTTTAGCAGCCTGACGTATCCGGTCGAGCGCACTTGGCGTGCTGACCCGGCACTGTGTCCGGAGCATGTTTTGCTCCACCGGATTTCCCTTGGCTCGCCCCCTTCCCTCCACCACCTCCGCCGCCATTCTCCACGACCGCAATCCGAATGGTGCGATTGTCGCTCGCCGCGAGCGGCGGCCCTCAAACAAATGGTTGATTCAACATTGGGCATTTGGTCGCTCGCCCCGGACCGAGGCGGCTTGAGAATAAGCGCGTACCCGCATCGATTCCTACGTAATTGAGTGTTGTCGCAGTTGCATCGAGGATTGTATATAATGTCCTCGTTCGCTGCTGCGCAGCAGCCACGCGTGTCCATCCAGCGGCAGTCGGCGACCTGGTTTCATCTACGGACACTGAACTTCAATGGCGACCACCGCGTGCGAATTGCGATCACCGTAAACGATCTCACGACGTGCGTTTCCGAGCACGTCGTCAATGCTCAGGCCATAGGCCACTTCGTTAATTGGTATTCTGACGGTGGGTCTGAAACTGCCGTCGCCTTTGCCGAACAGCACGTCTATCTCTTTCGACTCGCCTGTCGGCACAACGATATCGGTAAAGCCGTCCAGATTGATATCACCTGCCGCGAAGATCACATTGGTGTTGCCGACGGTCACGTAGACGCTACCCTGCGTGAAGTGCGCGGCGCCGTCGTTGAGAAAGACGTGCACCGTGCCATCTTGGATGCTCTTGACTGCGACGTCGATTGCCCCGTCCTGATTGAAGTCCGCGGTTACGAAATGCTGTGAAGCGTAGCCGCTGAAAATCATGGTAGCTGCAGAGAATGACCCAGACCCGTTGTTCAGGAAGAAAGCGGTTCCTGACGAATTTGCGCCTGCCACGATGTCGAGATAGCCGTCGCCGTTGAGATCCGCTGCCCGGGCTTCATCATGATTATCCCCGATATTCATAGTCTGCGACAGCTCGAATGTGCCGGGTATCGCTTGCTGCAGTATCACCCTAACCCGGTCTTGTCCATTGAGGTTCGTTGTAACCAGATCGTTTTTACCATCACCGTTGAGGTCGGCAATGGCAATAGTATTTGGATTGACCCCGACGTCGCCGGACTGGAGTTTGCCGCCAAAAGCGAAGTGCCCGGAACCATCTCCCCAGAATAGGGTAACTGAGCCGCCCGTGTAGTCTGCTTCATAGTTCACGGTGGCAATATCCGCGTAAGAATCACCGTTGAGATCACCAATTGCGCTCATGCTCGCACCGCCGCCCACGGCCTGGGTTGCGTAAAATACAGGACTTGAAAACGAAGCGTACCCTTGGTTGAGTATCACGCCGACCTCGAGCTGAGAACTGGAGAATGGCGTGTCCACGAGATCCAGAAGCCCATCTTGATTCAGATCGCCAACTGCAACGGCAACAGTTGGGTTTGATACAGTCGAAATCTGGTTGTACCCAAAGGTAATGTTTTCCACCTCGCACCCAGGTACCGCGGCGTCCTGTTGTGTGTCGTCGATGTCGATGCCAATGGTCACTTGTCCCTTGTCCATAATGACTACGTCACCGTTGACCTTGAAACGAAAACGTACCGACGTCGTTTGCTCGGCGACTATGATGAACGCTTGCGGATTGTCGGATTCCAGCGCGGCTTCGACTGGCGAGCAGCTGCCGTCTTGCTCCTCACGTTCGAGCCGCCAATTGGGCTGGAGCAGTACCTGGTAATTCCCGGGAACGAGCTCGACGCTCATCGATTCAGCCGGCGAATTGTCGTCGGTCGAAATACTCGCCTGCGACGCGCCGCTGATATCAAATGTTGCATTCCTCAGGCGGTACTTTTTACCCGAAGCTGAAGAACCCACTAGCGACATTTTAAGTTGTCCTCGTCTTCCGTCACTGGGTTGGCCGTGACGTATCGAACACGCGATGTGACAACCAATGCAAACTAGTACCACGCCCCAAAAGGCAATGAATCGAATTGTTTTTTGCATGAGCCCCACCACGCTAGTCTCGCCTTTGGCGATTTTCTGAGTAAAAAAGATTAGAATAGTTCTGTTAATCGGCTCTTGAAGGTGGCATAATGAGTTTATCACAAC
>JAFGIB010000106.1 GCA_016929805.1 Deltaproteobacteria bacterium
AGCCGGCGCGAGGACGAAAGCCGGTTTTACGGGATGAATTGGCCGCCGTCGTAGTCAAACAGCAGTACCCCCCTGAACGGTTACGTTGGAGCGCGCCGCGTCGCTTCCGGCTCCGGTCGCCGCTACAGAAGTCGTCGTGCCGATTCTCTTCGCGCTTAAATAAACGTAAACGCCCAAACTGAAGGCGCGCTAGGCCGCGTCAGGCCGTCTGCCGGAGAACCAAGCTTGGAACCGATCCAGGTATACGTAGAATACGGGTGTCACGAATAAGGTTAGTAGCTGAGAAAAGAGCAGGCCGCCGACCACGGCGAGCCCCAAAGGCTGCCGGGACTCGGCGCCCGCGCCGAGCCCTAAAGCAATGGGTAGAGTGCCGAGCAAGGCGGCCATGGTGGTCATCATGATGGGACGAAAACGCACCATGCAGGACCGGTGAATCGCCTCTCGTGGATCAATAACACCTGACTTTTTCGACTCGATGGCGAAGTCCACCATCATGATGCCGTTCTTCTTAACCAGACCGACCAGCATGATAACGCCGACGAAGGCGTAAACATCGAGGTCCGTGCTGAATAGCTCAAGGGTCAGCAAGGCGCCGAAGCCCGCGAACGGCAACGCGGAAAGAATAGTTAAAGGATGGATGAAGCTTTCGTAGAGAATACCGAGCACGATATAGATGACAACGACGGCGAGAAGCAAGAGTAATCCCAGACCCGTGATGGACGAGCGGAAGGCCTCGGCCGCACCCTGAAACTGCAAGGAAACGTTCGCGGGCAGGATACGCCGTGCAATCTGTTGGACCTTCGCCACGGCTTGGTCGAGCCCGACGCCGGGCTCCAGATTGAAGGAAACGGTCACCGCGGGAAGCTGGCCGGCGTGGTTGACGCTTAGGGGGCCGAGGCTCTCCACGCGCTTGGCGAGGCTTTTCAGGGGAACCAGCTCGCCCCGCGAGGAACGAACGAATAGATGATCGAGCGCTTCAGGTGCCCGTTGAAAAGAGGGATCTAGCTCGAGGATGACTTGATAGGTATTGTTCGGCGCATATATGGTTGAGACCTGGCGGTTGCCGTAGGCGCTGTATAACGCGTATTCGATCTGCTCCGCGCTGATGGCAAGGGCGGCGGCTCGATCGCGATCGATTTGGACCTGAAGTTGCGGGTTCTTGAGCTGTAGGTCGGTCGCCACGTCGCGCAAGCCGGCAACGCCCCTAAGGGCATCCTCCAGCAACGGTACGCGGCGATAAAGCTCGTCGGTATCCGTGCTCAGCAGCGTAACCTGATACTCGCTTTTTGTGAGCCTTCCGCCGATGCGAATGGTCGGAGGGATCTGAAGGTAAACGCGTAACCCGGGCACTTGCGCCAGAGCGGGGCGAAGCTGGTCGACCACCTGCGCGGCGCTCGCCTTACGTTCCGATCTGGGATTAAGGCGGATAAACATCGTACCCGCGTTACTTCCCGTAATCCCTCCCCTCGAACCGCAGCTTGACATAAAGGAGTCGACATTGGGATTGGCGGCGACGATCGCCGCGGCTTGTTGCTGGTGCGCCGCCATGGCGTCAAAGGAGATGCTTTCATCCGCCTCGGTCATGGCGAATAACTGTCCCGTGTCCTCGGTCGGTAAAAACCCTTTCGGAATCTCCTTAAACTGGAATATCGTGGCCAGCAGAACCGCGGCGGAAACAAGCAGCGTGATCCGTCGATGTCTTAAAACAAAACGAAGCGACCGATCATAAATCGAGAGCAGCGCTCTAAAGACCCCTCGGGATGACGCGGCGTCAGTCAATTCTTTGCCGCTCCGGTGCGTGATCATGCGGCTCGCCATCATGGGAGTGAGCGTGAGCGATACAAATCCCGAGAAAAGTATCGCCGCCGCGATGGTCACCGCAAACTCGCGAAACAGCCGACCCACGATTCCGCCCATCAATAGAATCGGAATGAAAACCGCCGCCAGCGACAAGGTCATGGACACAATCGTGAAGACAACCTCTTTTGAGCCGTCGAACGCGGCCGTCATGCGATCCTTGCCCATCTCGGCGTGGCGCACGATGTTTTCCAGCATCACGATCGCGTCGTCGACCACGAATCCCATGGAAAGGGTGAGCGCCATTAGCGATAGGTTATCTAGACTATAATCGAAAAGATACATGCAAGCGAAGGCGCCCGTAATCGATAACGGCATGGCCACGCCGGGGATCAGGGTAGCGCGTACATTGCGCAGGAATAAGAAAATCACGCCGATCACCAAAACCAGTGTCAACAGCAGGGTCAACTGCACGTCGCGGGCCGATTCGCGCACCGATTCACTGCGGTCGAAGAGCAACTTGAGCTCGACCGAGGCCGGCAGGCTGTCCTCAAAAGACGGAAGCAACGAACGGATTTTTTTCGATACCTCGACGGTGTTGGCTCCCGGCTGCTTTTGGACCGCAAGCACGATAGCGCGCCGGTCGATGAACCACGCCGCGGTTTTATCGTTTTCGACACTATCGATGACTCGGCCCAGCTCTTCGATCCGAACCGGATTTCCGTCGCGATAGGAAACGATGACCGGGCGATAGTCTGCCGCTTGCGTAAGCTGCCCGTTGGTTTCAATCGTGTAAACCTTGTTCGGGCCGTAAAGCGCGCCGGTCGGCAGGTTGACGTTGGCTCCGCGGATAGCGCTCGCGACCTCATCGAGACCGATGGCGCGCGCGGCTAGGGCGCGCGGATCGATCTGCACGCGTACCGCGTATTTTTGAGATCCGTAGACCCGGACCTGCGCGACGCCGCGCAAGGTCGATATCCGTTGCGCCAGCATGGTCTCGGCGTATTCATTGACCGTATACAGCGGCAGGGTCTCCGAGGTTAGCGCTAAGAATACAATCGGAGATTCCGCTGGGTTGACTTTTGTATACGACGGTGGCGCCGGCATGTCGCTTGGCAATCGACCCACCGACCTGGCAATCGCGGCTTGGACATCCTGCGCCGCGGCGTCCAGGTTCCTGTCTAAATCAAACTGCAGGGTGATCTGGGTATTGCCCAGGGTGCTGCTCGAGGTCATTGAGTCTACACCGTCTATAGTCGAAAACTCACGTTCCAGCGGGGTGGCTACCGAGGCGGCCATGGTCTCTGGACTGGCTCCCGGTAGCGAGGCGGAAACGAGCACCGTGGGAAAGTCGACATTGGGCAGCGCGCTTACGGGCAACCGATCGTAGGCTAGGATGCCGAACAGCAAAATCGTCAGCATGACCAAAATCGTCGCGACCGGACGACGGATAAAAAGCGCCGAAAGGTTCATGGATGCGAGCCCGCTTTTTTACCTGCTGTTGAAGAATCGCGCGCGTTGTCCGCCGGAACGCGACCGATCTGAGCTCGGTCCTCGCCCCGGGAATCTCCCCTAGAAGCCGCCTGGGGTTGCTTGATCTGCACTTTCGTGCCGTTCTGGAGCCGAAGCTGCCCGTCGGTAACCACGATATCCCCGGACCCTAAACCTTCAGCGACAACGGCCTGCTGGTCGATGGTCCGCAGCACGCGGATATTACGCATCTCAACCGTACCATCGTCACGCAAGACGAAGCAGTAGTCGCCTTCGCGGCTTTGCTGAACCGCGGTCGCCGGCGCCACAATCGCCTTATCCTGTACGCTCAGCTCCAGCACGACATCGACGTATTGGCCGGGCCAGAGCGCTTGATTTTGGTTCTCGAATAGCGCCTTCAAACCAATGGTGCCGCTGGCCACGTCAACCGTATTTTCGATGAAGCTCAACGTACCGCGAGCCGGCTCGGCGTCTTGAGCGCGCGGAGTCGCTCGTACGCTCAAGGCTTCTTCAGCCCGGCGCTTGCGAATCCGCGAAAGGTATCGTTCCGGCACCGCGAACCTAACGTAGATGGGACGTATTTGACGGATCTCAACCAGAGGTTTGTCATTCGCCTTGACCACGTTGCCCTGGTCCACCAACAGGCTTCCCGTACGCCCGTTGATGGGAGACCGAATGGTCGTGTACTGCAGGTTGAGCTGAGCGGATTCCACAGCGCTCATATCGGCTCGTAACGTGGCTTCGGCCGCGAGCGCCTCGGTTTGGATGCGGTCGAATTGCTCGCGCGAAACGTAGTCTTTACCCACCAGGCCCTGGTAGCGCTCTAAGTCGCTTTTCGCGTTGGCCGCCAATACTCGGTTCCGATCGCGTTTAGCGATCGCCTCGTTCAGCGCGGCCTGAAAGGGGCGACGATCCAAGCTGAACAAAAGGTCTCCCTTGCTGACCGAGTCTCCCTCCTTAAAGTGCACCTTCTCGATACGTCCGCTAACCTGGGCCAACACCGAGACGATCGCGAACTGCTCGACGTTGCCGACAGCCACGACCTCTACGGGCATCGCTTTCTGAACGACTCGGGCGACCGTCACCGGTACTCGCGTCTCCGAGCGACTCCTGGCCGTCGCCGGTTCGCCGTGACAACCGGTGTTAAGCGCCGCAAACGCCGTCAGCAATAGGATTCGACGGCGCAGGCGCGCGCGCGGCGGATTTTGGCATAGAAGAACTAGAGACATTTCCACCTCATCTCGCTTCCGGTTCAGGCTCGACCGCGGATAGCGGCGGCCCTTTGCTCCGCGCTGCTTGCTTCGGTTGCGCCGGACGAGCCTCGCCCTTAACTGTCGGCGAGGTTTGTGAGCGCTCGGTCCGTTTGCCGGGAACCGTCCCAACACCGAACTCTCCCATCGAGCGGCGCTCCAGCTCGCCCACGCCGTGCGAAAGCGCTATTAGGGCCATTAAATAATCAGCACGCGCTTGCACGTGACGCGAACGCGCGGCCGCCAGGGTTTCCTGAGCTAACATGAGATCGAGCACCGTCCCCACGCCGGCCTGGTAGCGTTCGCGGTAAAAGCGCTCCAAGCGCTCCGAGGTTTCTAAAAGCGCCCTGGTTTGTTCGAGCTTTTCCCGAACCGTGCTCAATTGGTGGAAAGCCGTCCAAACCTGAACGGCGATTTGCTCTTGGAGGGTTTGCGCGTCGGCTTCTGCCGCGAGAGCCTCCCAGCTCGCGCGTTGCTCGTCGTAGCTGTGGGAAAAGCCGGAAAAGATCGGATAATTAAAGGCTAGGTTCGCGCCGTAACTCTCCCCGTACGCTTTTGATTGCTGCGGAAAATAAAAGCTGAGATTGGCGTTCGCCCCCAATGTCAGCGTGGGTAGCGAGTCTCTCCTGGCCGCTCGCACTCGTTGCCAGGCTGCCGCCGCCGAGGCACGCGCGGCCAGCAAATCGGGCCGCCGCTCTAGCGCCCGGGAGAGCAGCGCGCCGACTCGTTCCACCGTATCCTCGGCGTGAATTCGATCCGGCAGCGGCATAACCTCGATCGATGAATCGATCCTTAGGCCAAGCTCGGAGGCAAGCGTGCCCTTGAGCACATCTGCTCTTCCTTGTGCCTCCTGCAGACCGAGCCTAGCCTGTAGAAGAGCCGTCTCAGCTCTCAACACGTCGCCGAGATCCACCGTGCCCGCCAGCTTGCGTGCCGAGGCCGCCGAGTAACTGAGCTGCGCTGATGCAACGCTCGCCTCGGCTGCTTCAACCATCGCTTGCGCGCTTTCGTATTGATAATAAGCATTCGCCACGCTTAAAAGTCGCTCTTGAATGGCGGCAGTATGCGTCCAATTAGCCCCGATCAAGGCCGCCAGCTCGGCATCCGCTCGCGAAACGCGCGCTCCAAAGTCAAACAAAAGGTAGCTCATGTTGAGCGACGGTCCCGCGGATCCTTGCGTGTAAGAATAGCGCCCGCCCAACGCGGTCTGATGCGCGTATGAGCCGGTGGCGCCGATAGTGATTTCCGGATAATACGCGCTTTTGCTTTGACCGAGTCGAGCGGCCGCTGCGCGCGCTCGCAACCAGGTCGCCCGGGTGCGAGGGTCGTTGCTCAGAGCCAGGTCAACCGCTCGCGACAACGACAAGCGACTCTCGTCTGCTCTCGCGGGCAAGGACGACGCGCTATCGTCCGCTTGCCGGGTTTGCTCATCGCGCGCCAGCTCGTCCGTGGTGGCGCTCGGTTTCCACGGGTCGACGTGAGTTCGTGCCGTTGCCTCTTTCGCGTTAATCCGCGGTAAAGCCGGGGTACAAGAAAAAAGCGCAAAAACGACCAGGCCCAATGGCAGAGTCGAACGTCCAAGCGGCGTCAAGCCGATAGCAAGCCACGGCCGACATCCGCTCGCATAGTCGGCGACGCAAACCGCGTCCCGGGACGGCGTTCTCGAGTGCTTGCTCAGGGCCTTGAACCTCGTCATCGCTTGTTATTCTTTTTCGCATTTCGGATTCGGGCTCAAGCTACCATCCGTGCCACATCGAACCAAGCCCGCGAGCGAGCTAGTAGCAAGCCTTCAGAAACCCGCGAATCCGACAACGCGGTCATATTGTATCGAATTTTCGGGAAGTAAAGGGCTCTTGACGCGAACCACGCGTCGACTCGAGAACACCTTGATATTGATCTTCAGGCCGCAAAAAATTAGGGCGGGAATGCCCCGCCCAATACTAAAAATATCTTATTACGAAATTGATTATACTTTTTCGATCAATACCGCGTTGGCGTTGCCGAAACCGCCACAGAGGAACGCCATTCCGTATTTTTCATTGGGATAGTCCTTCTTCATTCGGTTCAGCAAGGTCACGATAATACGAGCCCCTGATTCGCCAAGAGGGTGCCCCAGCGCTATGGCGCCGCCCCACGTGTTGACTTTCTTAAAAGGCGGTTTGGGGTTATCGATCTTCAGCTCCCGAATCACAACCAACGACTGGGAAGCGAATGCTTCGTTCAGCTCGTATGCGCCGATATCATTCGGGGTCAGTCCGGTCTTTTTGAAAAGTCTTTTAGCCGCCTCGATGGGACCGATCCCCATAACAGAAGGATCACAGCCGGCTTGAGAACCGAATTTATATTTGTAGCTGTAAGAATAGCCAAGTTTATCCGCTTTTTCTCTGCTCATCATCAGAAGCAGCGCTGCACCCGCGGTGAGCGGCGATGAGGTGGCGGCGGTCACGACGCCTCCCTCCTTAAAGGGGGATTTCATGGCGAGCATTTGCTCACGGTTTGTTTTGTCTCGAATCCACTGGTCGTGCTCCATTAAAAATTCAGAACCATCCTCTTTTTTGCCCGGCACAGGGATGATCTCATTCTTAAATTTGCCCGCGTCACGCGCTTTGACCGCCTGGGCGTTGGAAAAGATCGCAAAATCGGTCATATCCTCTACAGAGACTTTATAAATCTCCGCGACCTTCTCCGCCGTAGCACCCATTGGTATTTCTTCGAGCTTCACATACTTAAGCATATCCCTAGGCATATCCATGTTGGCGCCCATGGGAACCTTGTTCATGTCCTCAACACCGCCGGCAAGCAGAATATCATGCTCTCCGGTCATAATAGAACGCGCCGCGTCCATGACGGCGCACATGCCCGAGGGGCACTGATTCTGAATGGTCTGAGAGGGCACGCTGAAAGGAAGCCCCTCGGCCAGCCAGGCAAGCCTGCCTATGTCATTCTGCATTCCCGAGGGGTTTGCAGTTCCGATAAAAAGGCATTCGATATCTTCAGGTTTTATCTTGGGGTTTCTTTCAAACATCGCCTTGTAGAGAATCCTCAACAGATCATCAGGGCGTTTTTCCCTGAGCCATCCCTTCTCTGCATGAGCTCTTGCATTGGGTGTACGGATAGCGTCGACAAATACACATTCTTTCATTTCTGGCATTATCATTTCTCCTCTATTATTAGATAAAATTAATACCTGGTTATTTTACCAGACCCTTTTTGTTAAAGTTATTCTAACTAATGTCAGTAAAATCCACTCGTTGTTTAATACCAAGCAATAATGAAATATTATCTGATATTGGTATCGAAAAGTTGTCGATATTTTCGCGATTGGCCACTCCGGCCCACCGCGACCCTGCCCGCGATTAAAGGTTTTAAATACTTTCCGTAGACTTCAAGATACTTTTTTGGCTGCGTTATCGGGGCACGGTCCCAAGATCGTCCGCTGACGGCAAAACCAATCAACAAGGTAAATTGGGATATAGCGACAGTTACGTTGGGTTTCGGTAACCTCTTAAAAACCGGTAGTAAAACGTCCACGCGACATTTCTCTCCTCGGTCGAAATGACAAGCATGCCGCATGCGTAATTTCGACCGAGGGGAGAGTTATCAAACAAATAACCGCTTTTTAAGAAGCTGCGGGTTTTGTTTGAACCAATCATAATGACCTAAAAAAGTCAAATCAAAAGCATAAGTTAGGAGTTTTTGCGGTAAGTTCTCAAAAAGCGGCGGCGAGCAGATGAAGATACCCGAGAGGATCTCAACGTGCCCATGCCCTTGCCCGTTTTTTTTACAACCGGGATTACTCTCTTTCCGTGGTGCAATCGGGCTGAAATCAATACCTTTCTCATTTTAGAGTGACTTGGTCAGGGGCAAGGGCACCGGCACTGCGGGCGCGCTCGGTTTTGTAAGCGAATCAGCCGCCGACTCTTCTGAGCCCTGAACGCTGACCGAAAAAGATTGCACGCGGTTCGATGATCCTATATATATAAAGTAATTCATTAAGGTGAATCGGTATGCGCAACGTTGAGATGGAGACGAAAGATGTCTGAGCAGATTAAAACTCAAAAAAGAGAAAAAAGGAGAAATCGCGATCAGACCGGACGGAAGCCGTTGACCGTCGAAGCGCTCGAGGCGCGTATCGCGCCGACCCTGTTGAGTGATAAGAAGGCGCCGGAGCCTCCACCATACCCCCCGGGCACGCGTTACGGTTTGATTCGGCGGGACAAGCTTCAGTTCTAACCAGCGTGTTTCCTTCGTCGATTAGACGTCTCAACATTGGATGCGGCGGCAACTATCGGCACGGATATCTCAACCTGGACTGTCACGATAGCTCGGTCGCGGACGTAAGAGCTGAAGCCGCCTTATTGCCATTCGCCGATGAACAGTTCGAACGTGTGGAAATGCTCCATGTCATCGAGCACTTGCCATACGTCGAAGCTCTGTATGCGGTGGCTGAAGTTTATCGGGTGCTGCAGCCCGGAGGCTGCTTGGTCATCGAGACACCTGATCCTGAGAAGACGTTCGATCTTTTCCTAAAGGATGACTCAAAACAACAGCGTTCTCAGTTGCTCAGTTGGATTTTCGGCCTGGAAGCACCCGGCTACCCGCACCGTTTACTCTATCCCGAGCAACTACTGCGTCATACCTTGGAACAAGCTGGTTTTCGCGATCTCCGGCGCTATACGCCACAAACCCATCTGTACGCTCCGGGACTTCGCATGGTCGCGACGCGAGGCAAAAGCTCAGCCCATGGTATCCTGGCTGAGCTGCGGCATTGGATTCGACAGTCCGAGGAAATCGAGCTGACCCATCAGCTTCAGGCACTCGAGTTCGAGACGGTCTTTGTAGATCATGTATTGACCTTATCAGGAGCCGGAGAGGCGCCCTCGGATCCGCTGCGCGCCGCGCTTTGTAACATCTTGATGGCTCCGCCGGCGGCCAAGGCCTGGCTCGCGTTGTGCGAGCGGCACGGTCTCGAGCTCGCGTGCGACCGTCATCGATTGGCAAAAGTCGCGGAGGCCGCCGTGAGTGAGCGGTTGGAGCTGAGAATGGAGGCGTTATTCGAGCAACTCTGCGAGCAAGGCTCGAGTGCGGATGACGGATACGATTATCTCTGCGAAAAGGGTTTAGCCGCGTTACGCTCGGCCTACGAGGGACCGATTGACAATGCGCGAGAACAGTTGCGCGCGTTGTTACCGCCTCCTACGGGGGGAAGCGCGCCGGAAGAACAGCGGCAGCCGCTTTCGGACGGCTCAAAGGCACGGCGGAATAAGCGGCGAATGATACTGACCCGCAACGCGTTCAAAGAGCGCGTCACTCGGATGCACAATCGAGCGGTTCGGTACCTTTGTCACGGCCACGTGCAGACAGGGATCGCCCTGCTCGAACGAGCCGCCCGCGCGCGTATCGATCCCTTCTACTCTTTGTGGAATCTGGCTGTCGCATACGCCGCGATCGAGGATTTCGATAGATCTATTGAAATCTATCAGAAGGCCTTGGGGCTTGCCGCATCCGTTACCGAGCCGGTGTTGGCGCGCGAGCTGGCGGTCTGCTATCTTCACGCGGGCAGACCGAACGACGCTCTGTCGCTGGTGCGCGAGCGGCGTCAACAAATGGACCGGGAGACACCAGTGATAGCTGCTCAACCGGTCAAACAACCTGCATCAGAGAGAAGCGCTCGGTCGCACCGGGGGGATGCGCCGACGACCGTCTCCGTGCGGCAATGCTGGGATTCGTTGGAGTACATAGCCCGACAAATGATCTCCCCGAATGAAAAAGGCTTTTTGCCGCGGCTACCTGCGTTAAGAGTGCGGCCGGTATTAGCCGGAGAGAGCCTGTACCATGAGCCCGATCCCGCTTGAAGCCCCTTTGTATGTGCTGTGGGAAATCACCCTGGCCTGCAATCTACGCTGTCGGCACTGCGCCGCTGGCGCGGGAATTGCGCGGGCCGATGAGCTAACGCTGTCCGAAGCATTCGGCGTCTGTGATGCGTTGGCTGATTTGGGCACCCCTGCTGTATGTCTGATGGGAGGAGAACCGCTGGTGCGCAAGGATTGGTTTCGGTTGGCCGACCGATTACGCGCGCGCGGCGTCGAGGTGGGCCTCATCACCAACGGATGGAATTTCAATAGCAAAGCAGCGGACACGGTTCAGCGTTTGGATATCTGTCAGGTGGGCGTCAGTCTCGATGCCGCTGATCCCGCTCTTCACGACCGGATGAGAAACCGCTCGGGAGCACACGCACGGGCATTGTCGGCCATCCGTCGCGTCGCCGAGATGCCCTTGACCTATAGGACCGTCATCACCTCCGTCAGTCGCACCAACCTGCCCGAGCTGAACAAAATCTGTGATCTACTGGCCGAGCTCGCGCCCGGTTTCACCTGGATGATCAATATCTCGAGCTGCCACGATGCAGAACGTTTCGATCCCAAGGATTTACTCGATGAAAACGGTTTTTTAACATTGGCTCGCTTTATCCACCGCAAAAGAAAGGAGATGGCTGACAGGCTGCAGGTCACGGGTACCCACGATTTGGGTTACTACTCGAAAGAGTTACCCGAGCTGCACGATTTTCAGTGGACCGGTTGTCTCGCCGGCCTTCAAACATTGGGAATTCGAAGTAACGGAGACATAACCGGTTGCCTGGTCATGGACGACACCTTCATCGAGGGCAACGTGAGACAGCGAACATTAGCCGATCTATGGGCTGATCCGGATGCCTTTGCCTACAACCGTCGGTTTACCGTCGACATGTTGCAGGGCGCGTGCGCTGGTTGTGATTTAGGAGAGCAATGCCGCGGGGGATGTCGCGACCACGCGCTCAGCTTTACCGGTTCGCGCTATAATTACCCCTTCTGTTTGCATCGGATCGAACGCGACGCACAAAGGACAAAGCGGTGAACATGAACGACTGGCGTCCGTATAGTGTCAATGTCGAGATAACTCTGGCCTGTAATCTACGCTGCCGGCACTGTGGATCGTCGGCCGGCGAACCGCGGCCGAACGAGCTGAGCCTGAACGAGCTTCGCGGCTGTTTTACTGAGTTGGCCCAACTTCGGGGTGAGGAGGTCTGCCTGCTCGGCGGCGAGCCGCTGGTGCGTAAGGATTGGGAGGCCGTGTGCCGGGCGGTCGGCGAGGCCGGGCTTCGATTGGTCTTGATCACCAATGGGATGCTGGTCAACGCGCCCACGGTTGCGCGCATCGCCGCCTTATCTCACCTACACCGAATCGGGGTTAGCCTCGATGCGGCGGACCCGGCGATTCACGACGCGTTGCGCGGTCGCTCGGGCTCGCACAAGCGCGCGCTCGAAGCGCTGTATTCTCTGCGCGACGCTGGACTGGAGGTCGGCGCCATCACAACCTTGTCACGCGCCAATTTCAATCAACTGGAGCCGTTACGCGATTTGCTGGCAGGCGAGAACATCTCCTGGCAGCTCCAGATGGCCAGTCCGGGAGGCGAACGATTCGAGCAGGGCGACCAGTTGAATCGCGACGATTTCTACGCTGTCGGGCAGTTCATTTCGAATTGCCGCGAGCACTACTCCGCGGCCGAGCTGCCGTTGGCCGGCAGTCACGACTTGGGACATCACTCCGAGGTGCTCGGACCCACGGGTGAGCTTCCCGAATGGTATGGGTGTGGTGCTGGTCTATGGACGCTGGGGATCATGAGCGACGGACGGATCAAGGGATGCCTGTCGCAACACGACGACTTCATCGAGGACAGCCTGCGCCGTCGTAGCCTGCACGATATCTGGAATGATCCCGGCCTGTTTGCTCGCAACCGGCGCTTTACGACCGACCAACTGGCGGGATTTTGCCGTCACTGTCCGTTTGGCGCGACATGCAGGGCCGGCTGTTCTAATGTGGCGTACACCACCACCGGAAACACCTTCGACAACCCCTATTGTTTCTATCGAATCGAGCGAGAGAGAGGGCGATGAACATTCGTCCGCTGCACGCCGGCGATCCCTGGTTGGTCGAGCTCGAACGGCTGCTCGTAAAAAACCATAATCGGGGCCTGTCCACTTTCGGCGCGCTGAAAAAAGACGGAACAATCGTACTCGGCGGATTCGCACACGAACAATTGATCGCTTGCGGCATTTACTGCAACTACCGCGATCCATCGTTGCACGTGGGCAGCCATATCAACCTCGACCGGATCCAGGACATTGTCCAGATGAAAGAGGTCGCTCTGTATCAGATTGCCCTGCTTCACGCCGAACAACAGCATATCGATTTGGTTACGGCTACCGAGGCGCTGATCGTAGATTTCGAGCGATCGTTGGTCGAGAATTACGAGCGCTATTGCCTGTTTATCACCTTGATGCAAGAGGGCAACCGACGCGCCGGACCGCTGTACAAGCGGTTGGGATTTAAAAAAGCGGGTCGTCCATCGATGCTGATGAGCTTCAGCTTTCACAACCGACTGATAACGTTTCCTAGCGTTACTTCTGTACCTGACAACCTCGTGTTAAAATCTTTCGCTGAGGTCACCGAAGAGCGCCTTAAAGACGTCGCGGAGTGTTATCAACGGGTATTCCTAAAGTCGAGTGACATCAGCGTCCGAGAGATGTACGACGACCCGTTGATACAGGTCATATCGGCTCCTGATTTTGACCGCCACTTGTCGTTTCTGCTAATGACCCGAGAGGACCAGCGGGTTGTCGGATTCATGCTCTCCCAGCGACCGATGCCCCGAAAGATTCACGTGATGGCGGCCGGCCTATTGCCGGAATATCGCGGTCAGCGTCTCCCCTACCGCTGTTTTCCCGAAATTTCCCGTCGTGCCCGAGAACAAAACGTCGACGACGCCACTTTCGTTACGACATTGCCCCGGGTCGCTCGCCTGACGCTGCGAGCATTCGGCGCGAAGGAGCTGGACCAGCTTCAGACCTTCATCAAGGTCGGATAAGCGAGGTGTTCTCACGAAGTCTCGAGGTACAAAAACAGCAAAACCTGTTATATATAGGAATTAGGACGATGAACTTATGGGCTGCATACGGCGCGGCGTTCGATCGTCCCGGAACGAGCCCGTGTTTACCAACCTATTTTCAAAATAAGATCACTAATCGCGGAGGAAACTGACCATGCAAAAAGAAGACAAAAACAACGCCCGTCAGCCGGAAGAGCAAGAACGAAAAGCCCGTCGCAAGCTAACCGTCGAGGAGCTAGAAAACCGCGTGGCCCCGAGCGTGGCGGATAAAAAGCTCCCCATCCCTCCGCCTTACGCTCCGGGCACCGACTACGGATTACTCCGGCGCGATAACCTTTCCTGGTGAGTGCCGGTTGAATGCGTGTCAGAAGTTCGAAACGCGTGTGTCAAAGTCGAGCAAGTGGGTGTCGGCCGTCTAACAAAAATGATCATTCTCCCTTTCAGTCTTTTGGCAACGCGTTCAACCTATCGTGAGCGTCTATCGACCACCACCGGTGCGATCGGATTTAATCGTCAAGCCGCAAGTACACCGCGGTGAACCTTACGCTATCGTCAAGGACCCGGTCACTCGGCGTTTCTTCAGGTTGCCCGCGTTGGCGTACCAGGTTGCCGAATGCTTCGACTCCGCGACGTCGGTGGAGCAGGTCGCCCGAGAGATCTCGGCAAAGAGAGATTGCTCGATAGATGCTGCGGAAGTCGAGCAATTCGCGCGTCAGCTTGAAGCTCTCGGGTTGCTCGAACAGCAGCTATCCACCGCGGAGATCGATGCACGGCAGCGGAAACTAACCGGCGAAAGACGATCCCTGTGGTACCTCAAGTGGCCCTTGGTGAATCCGGATAGGCTCCTCAATGCGCTGCTCGTTGTTCTGCGACCGCTCTTTACAAAGCCGGCTTTACTGGTGCTAAGTGGGTTGGTTGTAGCTAGCATGATAGTTCACGTCACCCACGCCGAATCGGTATCGCGGGCCCTTTACCACGCTACACACGGTGGTGGGCTGTTGTGGTTGTACGGGGCTACGGCACTGACCTTGACACTTCACGAGATGGCTCATGGCCTGACCAGCAAGCGTTTCGGCGCCGACGTCCACGAGATGGGATTTCTGCTTCTCTATTTTATGCCCTGTGCCTACACGGATATCAGCAACGCATATCTTATCAATAACAAGTGGGACCGGATTTGGATCACCCTCGCCGGATCAGCGGCGGACCTGGTTGTCTGGGCCGCGGCCTGTATCGTTTTGGTCATCGCACAGCCTGGAATGATGGGTCAGCAGGTTCTCGGCGCCGTGATGCTGACCACGGGCTATCGGTCGGTCGCTTTGAACCTCAATCCGCTCATCAAGCTCGATGGATATTACGTTTTATTGGATTTGCTCGAGTTGCCCAATCTGAGGCAGCGCTCTAAAAGCGTTGTTCGCTGGCGGTTGAAACGCTGGTTTCGTCGAGATGCAGCCGTGCCCGATGAAACCCCGCGCGATCGCCGTGTTCTGGAGGTCTACGGTTGGCTCTCTGCCGCTTACGTGGCCGGCTTGTTATTCCTGAGCGCGCTGTGGCTCGATAAATGGCTGACAAGTTGGGCGGGTTCCTACGGCCGATTGGCTTATCTGGCGCTAGGGGCCTTGATTCTGATCGGTCATGGGGTTGTCAAAGCGCGGCGCCGTCGGCGTTTGTCAACCTCGATGCCGCGAGAAGTTGAAACAGAGGTCTGACGCTTGCGCGCTCGAAATAGATTCGATATTCGATTATTATTATCCCTTACGTCTGTACCGGTTATTATGGCCGCGGTCATTTGAACGACCCGAGCTCGGCCGAGGAGGTGAATAATGAAACCGAGGAACGGATGGATTGTTAACGCGATGGGATTGCTATTGGCGACCGCCACGGTCGGATGTGGCGATGATGATACGGAAACTGCTTCCGCCGCGGATACGGGTCTCGACGCGCTGATAGTCGATAGCGGGCTGGACGTTTCGCCTGCCGTGGTCGGTGATGATACGGGGACTTCTTCTGCCGTGGATGCCGGCCGCGATGCGGTGACATTGGATAGCGGGCAGGATGCTTTATCCGATGGGTCATCGGTTCCCGTCGACGCGCGGGACGGGGACACCGAGCCGGCTGAACCGCGAGATGCGGAGCTACCGCCCGAGGACGCGACAACGGTGGATTCTTCGCAGGATGCGCAAGTCGCCCAACCCGTCAAGGTCGTTGGACGTATCTGGAACTACACCGCCTCCTATCCCCCGTTGCAATTTGAGTACGACTATCCTTGGGACGCGGTCACTATCAACGCGTACGGCATCGGGAATACCTCCGTGGCAAACACGGTAATCGATACCGATTCCTGCACACCCTGGAATCCTGGTGATCCCTACATGTGCGGCACTTTTGATCTGAATCTAGACCAGAACAAAATGGTCATGCTCAAGGCTACCGACAATACCGGTTATAAAAATACCCTAACCCGAATCTTCCCCGTAGAACCGGGGTCGGTTCAAATCATCGTCATGGTTCAAGACTCTATTGTGTCCGTATTGACCGAGGCGTGGAAGGTCTCGGTTGACTCCGGCAAGGGATACGTCGCCGGCATCGTGGCGGTGAAAAGCGGCGACCTACACGCCGCGCCGTACGAGCAGTTTATTGGAAATGCCAGCGTCGAGATTACCCCCTCAAACGGATTCGGCGATGATTTCATGTTGGCCTATTATGATTCATCCGATCCAATGAATACCTCTCGTACCGGTACGGATCCGAACAATCCCATTTTCGGTGCGATCAATCTGCCCCCCCGGGACTTCGACGATCCCTATGAGATGACCATCACCCACTCGAGCTTTAATTTTCAACCGGTGAGGTTCACCGTTCAACCGGACGTGTTGACCTTTCTCGTCATTTCTCCGGAGCAATAGTGGTATCTTCTCAGTAGGTGCTGGCGAAACAACCTGGGAACGCGCGCGTATAGGTTCGCTCTTGGGTAATATTTATATCACGACTTGCCCCTGCCCTTGCCCCTGCCCAAGTAACTCAAGACAATTATTCGGCGCATCGCTCCAGTAATCAGAGCCGCCCTTGCAGGCGGCAAAGGTAGGTATCAATGCCATGAGCAAATAACGTACACCTAAAAATAGTTAGGAGGGCCGAGGCAAAATAGTAAGATAAGCCACTTTTTTTTATGTTATATTATATATATATATCGAGTCTGTTGCGGTGACGGAAGAACAGTTGATATCATCCGATATCGATCGATACCGGCTCATTAAGATCCTCGGACGTGGTGGGATGGCGACCGTCTACGAGGTAGAGGATTCGCTCAACGGGGAGAGGCTCGCCTTAAAACGGATGGAGCGCGAGAACAACGACGAGACAGCCCGTCTCGAAAAGTTTTTCAAACGGGAATTCCACAGCCTCGCGCACTTCGCTCATCCCTGCGTAGTCCAAGTGAAGGAGTTCGGCCGGGATAAGCAAGGTCGGCCTTTCTATACGATGGAGCTATTATTAGAAAACGATCTGGGCAAACTGTCGCCCTTGCCCTACATGGAAACCTGTCGGTTACTAGCGGATATCTGCTCTGTGCTCTCTTTTTTGCATTCCCGGCGGTTGGTTCATCGGGACGTTACTCCGCGAAATATTAGGCTCTCGCAAGATGGCAAGGCTAAGCTGATTGACTTTGGCACGCTGATGGTTGTGGGGCCGCCCAAGCAATTGGCGGGTACGCCGCCCTTCTGCGCTCCTGAAAACCTAACTGGAGAAGACATCGATCACCGCGTGGATCTCTATTCTCTCGGTGTCGTACTCTATCTGATGCTCACTGGTCGCTATCCGTATGTGGCTCGTAAATTTGCCGATCTACGTGATGCGTGGCGTTCTCCGCCGCACCCGCCGTCACATTATGCAAAAGATATTCCCGAAACGCTGGATAACCTGGTACTGGCCCTTCTTCAGCTTGATAGGAGCATGCGACCGTCCAGTGCCGGCGAGGTCATGGAAAGACTCTGTGCGATCGCCAACGTGGACATACGCGAACAACTGATCGTGCCCAAGGCCTATTTTACGACGCCTACTATGGTGGGCCGCAATGAGCCGTTGTTGCGTATTCGTAAATCGTTGGTTCGTGCGCTACGCTCCCGCGGCTCGGCCATCTTAGTGACCGGCGACTCCGGCATGGGTCGATCTAGGATACTTTCAGCGTCGGTGTTGGAGGCGAAGCTTCTCGGTGTGCCCGTCATACGCCTGGATGCGGCCGATGCGATACACGGCGCTTTTTCAACCGCCCGCGTCATGTTGCAGCGGCTTCTGGAGATTATCCCTGCACCCGAGCTCTCGGTGCCTTCCGATAGATTACGACTACTGACAAAACTCGTACCGCAATTTAAAACGCACGGCGATTCGGAGGAAGCCTTCAAAACCCGAGTCGATAACCGGCGGTCGGAGCCCCCACCGATAGCCGACTTGGCGGCGAATCGATCACAACTTCAGAGCGCCTTGCTCGATCTCTTTTCATCCGTGGCCGATCGACAGAAGTTGCTCTTGGCAGTCGACGATTTCCATCGGCTCGATGAACCTTCCGCAGCGTTGATCGCGTTGTTGGTAGAGCACTGCTGTCACCGAGGGTTGGTGCTGATAGCGACGCTGAATCATGAAGCTTTAGTTGAACCCAGCGATGCCGTTCAGTTCATCAGTAAATTATCCTCGCGTATCGAGCTTTCCGGCTTGTCGGCCGAGGAGTCACATGTGCTGCTTGGATCGATATTCGGCAATGTGCCCAACTTGAGAATGCTGGCCGATCACTTGCATCGCATTTCATGCGGCGTTCCTAGCGTGATCATGCAGCTCGCGCAGCACCTACTTGATCAGGGTAGCGTCAAGTACGAGGCGGGAACTTGGATTCTTCCGGCGAGAATTAGCGACGATGGACTCCCGCGATCATTATCGGAAGCCGTCGCACATAAAGTGGCACGCTTGCGCTATCAATCGCTATCAGTGCTCAAGGCGCTCGCGTTGGTACCCGAACGATCACCTAGCCAGGAAGAGCTGTTGGAGCTCTGCGATATCGAACATATGGGTGAATTGCTCGAGGCGTTGGAGGAGCTTATCATCGACAACCTGGTGAGCGTTTACCAAGGGTACGTAAGCCTCACCGATAAAAGCATGGTCTACATGCTCCGTACGCGAATGGACAACGCGACGACTAAAAAACTCCACCTTAAATGGGCTTTACTCCTCGAACGCCGACCGGATCATCAGGAATTGCTGGCGGTCGATCACTTTGTACGCGCCTCCGAGTACTCCCGCGCTATGGATCTTGCGGTGTCCGTAGCGCCCAAGACGAACGAGATCCCCATGGAGCGGATAAGCGTTTTGTTGCGAGAGCTGCCTTCAGATTGGATGAAACTCGGCCGGGTATTGCGCGACTACTGCGAACGAAGCGGGCGTCCTAAAAGGGATCTCTATGAGATGATGGACTTGTTCGTGGCGTCGAACACGATTACCGCGACGGCAATTCCGGATGAAATGTTTGACCTATTGCAGCAGGCCTCCCGCGACTGCGGTTTGGATATCTACGACCAACTGGATGACTCGATTCCGCCGGCCGACCGGCTGCGTATCGCTATCGAACAAGCGCAGCAACGCTACGACGCAACGCCCGATCACGAACGCTTTGCTCCTCCAATAGAAGCCATGGCGTGCTTAGCGCGCACCTCCATGCAATGCATAGGCATCTTGTGCACAGGCTATGACTGGTTGTTAAGCGATCGCATGCCCTCGCTCGCTCCCCTTTCCCCCTTGTCGCCTGCAATCGAATTGGTAGCCGGCATTTGCGAGGTCACCCGCGATATGACGATCGGCCGACACCATCGCGTGCGGCAGCGATTTATTGCTTTTCTCGATCGATTGAATCAACCGGACAGAGCGGGGTTTGATGAGCTGCACCATCGCTACATTCGTCTTTTTATACAATGCGGATTAGTGGACGTGGATCTGCAGTACGCCGTGCCATCGGCGCTCGAGATGGTAGGCGAGATCAGAACGGATCCGCTGTTCGAAGGATTTGCGTGTAGGCTCAGCATGCTATGCGCGCTGACTTCAGGCGATGCGTCGCTCGCGGAAAACTATCGATACGAAGCGGAGCTGCTGCGAATAAAAAATGGCCCCCCAATTATTTTAGAGCGTCGCAACGTGGTTCCCGAATGCGCGTGTTATGCGTTCGTGGGCGATCTGGCGCGGCTCAAACAGAATCTGCCGGAAATCGAGTCGAGAGCGCGGACCGGCGCCGGATGGCAGGCGGTGTTGCACTGGGCCCAGGGGTTGTATCGGCAGCTTCGGGGCGAACACGAGCGAGCAATAGAGGAGTTTTCCTCAGGGCTCGCCGTGGCGCCGGCCGCGGAAAACGGTATGTACCTCTATCTCGCGACCGGATTCATCGAGTCGCTGACCGCGATCGATCGGATTGCAGAAGCGTGCAAACACGGCGAACAGTTTCTTTCGGTTGCGGAAGCCGCTGATTTGGGACCGCTCGCCCACCTTCTAATCCAAGCGGTAGCTCGAGCTCATGGGGAAAACAAAGAATACGATCGTGCGCGAGAACTCGCGGACCTTGCCGTCGTGCGTCTCGAGGATTTCGGAGCCGGTGGCATGGTGATGGGGGGAGCTTACGAGACGCGGGCGCGCGTTGCGCTAGCGGAAGCGGACGAAGAAGCGTTTCGCACCTACGCAGAGAAATGTGCCGAATTCTATAAGCCAGGGCGCCAACCCATGCTGGCCTCGCGCTATGCCGCTCTGATGAGCGGAATAGAACAACCAAAACCGAGCACGCGTCCGTCGATCGATGATTTCGATAGCGCCGTCACCCAGCAGTTCCGCCGAACCACTTCGGTGAATCGCGCGATCAAAGACAAAAGAATGGAGATCGCGCTCAAGACGGTGATCGATTCCACCCCAGCGGTAGGCGGGCATCTGTTTACGCTGCGCCCGACCGGGCCGATTCAAGAAGCTAGCTATGGACAACACGAGACGCCCTCGGATTTTACCGACCAAATCGCCATGTTTCTTTCCGCCGAACTCGACGCGTCGGACGAGGTCACGGTAACCTTGGCCGACAAAGCGGCCGTTATGGCCCCTTTTTGTTGGACCGCGGCCGACGGTGGGGTTTTCTTTCCATCGTTGCTCACGCACAGTACCCAATCCGGCGTCAAGATAAACGGCGTGATCGTGCTTCGCAGCCGGGACGCTAATCCGGTTTACGCGCCGAACTATTTATGCAGCGCCATCAGCGCGGCTTTACAGGAAAGCGGCGATGTCGTCACCATGCTCGCCGCGACCTAATGCCTTGATTCATGATTTTCGATCCGTTTGCGGCGGTCTTCGACGCCGATCTCGGCCGAGCTCCTCCTCGAATGTGCGCTGCACGTCCTTCGTCGTCGCGCGGCCAACCTCGGCGTCAAATCCTCGCCGGTATCGGTTCAAAAATCGTGAATCAAGGCACTAGAGCGTTTTCCCATTGATTAGATCTACCGCGGCTAGAGCGTGCCGGACGATCCTGAACGGGCTCGTCGCCGCGCTGCTCGAAAAACCTCGTGTTTACCTTAACGTTGCAAAAACTCCGTCGGCGTAAGCCGCTTTCGCTCGCGAAAAAGCGCACGAACTAAGCGCGTGCTCACTTTTTTTGAACCTCACTTAGGGTGCACTAAGCTGCGGTCCAA
>JAFGIB010000107.1 GCA_016929805.1 Deltaproteobacteria bacterium
GTATTGGGCTCGACGTTGAGCACCATGCGCCCCTGCGAGTCGTACCTCATCCAGCGCACCACGTCAGCGCTGCCGGCCTTTTGTTGCACCACCCGCTCGACCTCGCCCGTCGGCAGGTACGCGTTGATCAGAATGCGTTCCTCTAGCTGGCCGTTGACTCGGATTCGTTCGATCTGTTTTGCCCCGCGGCCGAATCCGTCGCTGATATGTGTGGCGTACGTGCCCGAGTGCACGCCGCTGCCGGAATCTCCCGCGTCGTAATAGTCGGTCGACAGCGCGTGGTAGTCGGTGTGCAATACCAAAGTGCCGTCGTGCTTATAGGTGTCGACCTGTCGTCCAAACGCGTCGTATCGAGCCGTGGTAAAGTCGCAGCCGAGATCAGCGGAGTTCGGGCAGAGCGGCGGATTGAGCAGGTATTGCTCCGGCGCCATATTGGTGAAGCGCGGCTCGTAGATGACCGCTGGTGTATTGCGCCGGTTGTATAAGACCTCGCCCGCCGCGACCCACGCGCCCTCGTCTCCGGCGCTCGGGTCGGCCTCTGACAGCGCGGAGATCGTGCGGCCCAGGCCGTCGACAAAGCGCCACGAATCGCGATAGGACCATGTGTTGACATTGGGCCCGTCCTGGACGCTCGTGCGCACCTTGCTGTACGGGTGAAGCGCGTCGGTCGGCAGCGCGTATTCAAAGGTTTTTTGCGGATAGGCGGCCAATACACCGGGATTGTCCGGGTCGACGCTCGTTATTGCCACCAGCCTTCCGAATCCGTCGTAGTCAAAACGCGACGGCTGTCCCGTGGCGTTGATGCTGGTGAGCACCTTCTGAAGCCCACGGTCGTACGTCGCCTGTTGGGTAAACTCGCGCTCGCCGCATCCGTTCGCACCCACGTCGCCGGCAAAGCTGCGCGACAAGACCGGCAACGACGCGTACAGCGGGTCTACCTCGCCGCCGCTACAACGGTTGTTCGCGCCGCGCGAAAACAAGGCGTGGCCGAACTGGTCATAAGTATGCTCGACGGTTGTGACTTCTACCGCCTCGTTGATTCCTCCCGAGGCCGCGGTAGGACTGGGCGCGATAGTCGCGCCCGATTCGTGGAAACGGTCAAGTGGCAGCGTGCCCCATAACAGCGCCTTGGATTTGGTGACCCGGCCGAAGCGGTCGAACTCGTGCGCGACCTCGTTTCTGTGCTCGGTGTGAATGCTACCCGTGATATACGCGCGTTGCTCGCGCCACATCCAGCCCGAGCCGTCGCCGGGCGGCAGCCCGAAATCGCTGTGGCCGATAACCGTTTCGTCCACGCCCGCTGGACAGCCCTCGACGCAACCCTGCTGGATGGATTGCGTGATGTTGCCGAAGTCGTCGTACACGGTCCTCGAGCGTATGCGCGAGGTACCCTGCACAGCTTGGCGCACCACCTGGCGCGTCTCGGTGTAAGGCTCGCGGTCCCACAGCTCGACCGCGACCTCGTCCAGCTCTATGGGGCTGGAAACAGCTTGAAAGTTCGCGGTGTCATAACTAAAGACGTTTTTAGCGGTGGGAAACGGGACGATCACCCTGCGGCCGTCCTGGCCCGTATATAGCTGCCGAAGCTCATAGCCCGTGTGCACGGTCGTTAGATACCTGCCCGAGTCGTCAAAGCTTTCCGAGATTACCGGCAGCCCCGTAAGCGCCTCGCGCCAGTTGTCCTTCCAGCGCTCGGGCTCGCTACACACGTCAAGCGCTGTACCGTTGTCGTCCGTTGGGCACTCGCCCATCAAAAAGACCGACCGCGTGTGCGCCGTCGGGTAATTGGAATCGCCGGGCATGCTGACCACCGCTTCGCGAAACCCGCGAAACTGGCGAGTGCGACCGTCATAAATCGGGTCTCGGTACTGGTACTCGGTTTCATAGACGCCCGCCGGCCTGCCGATTCGCTCGAGGTTGTCCCTCGCGGTGGAGCTCACGACCACCGGCACCACGATCGGCGAGCGCTCCGACCAGGGATTTCCCTCGGCCTCGGCCTCGAGCATAAGCTGAGTAGAAGTCGCGTACTGGAACTCGACGCTTTTGCCCAGGCCGTTATCCATCCGCGTGAGGATATGGGGCCTCACGCCGCCGGTTAGATCGATGAACTTGTACTCAAAGGCCCGGCCCCAGAGGATGTCAGGCGTGCCCGAGCCGTCGATGTCCGACAGGCGCACGTAGTTCGTGCCGCTGGTTTTAAAAGGCGTATTCTCGATGATGAGCCGATCGGTCCAACCCGTGCCGTTGTCGTTGAGGTAGATGTCCACCTCGTTCGCGCGCACCTCCACCATATCGCTCAGGCCGTCTCCGTTGACGTCGCTCAACAGCAGGGTATCCGCCGTGCCGTAATGGGGCGCGCCATCCATCGTGATATGACGTTCGTCTGCGAAGTGGCCCGCCGGGCAGTCATCTCTCGGACCCGTTCCCCAAAAGCCATTGCCGCGACCCGGCCAGTAGATGATTTGCCCCGAGCGCACCCGTACGATATCGGGCAACCCATCGCCGTTCATCTCGGCTACCCTGATGTCAGGGTCGGAAAACCGAGCCGGCCGAGCGCTCCAGGGCGAGCACGCGGTCATGGGCTCGTTGGATATCTCAGCCGTCGCGGCACCGGTACGCTCGGCATGACCAAACTGACCATCGCCTCCCGGGTATCGACCCAGGGAGAAAAAGGTCTGCATCTCCGTGGGAGAGCTGTAGACCACATCAACCAGACCATCGGCGTTGACGTCCATCACCTGGATGTCGCGGGTGTCACGCGTAAAGTCGATCTTGATATCTTGTCCCGAGGCCGTGCCTTGTGAAACTCCCGTCCACTGCCAACCCGTGTCCTCGAAATATTTGGGGGTGAATATCGAGTAGCTGCGCCCGCCCGTGATGTGCACCAGGTTGATCAGACCATCGGCGTCGAGATCGAGCGCGGTGACATTCGGATTGCTCAGCGTCAGCACTCCGGAATCGACAACCCCGAGCTTCTGCACCGCCATCTCTTGGGAGACGGAAAAGCCTATGCCGGCGTTTTCACCTCCATACCCGTTCAAGAAGAGGCCGTGATTACCACCGTAGAATCCGGGCGCGGTAACCACGACGTCGGGCAATCCGTCCGCGTTCACATCCATTAGAGCGGTATCGCTTTCGTCCAAGGAGTGCGGCGGGCTGGAGGGCAGATGCCTGACCGTTGTATCAAAAGGCTCATATGCATATCCCTCGTCGTCCAAAAGCGCCGGCGCCTCGCTTTCGACCCGCTGGTACTCAAAGCTCATCTTGGGCTGACGCGGACAACTGGTCGCGCCCAACAATTCATTCTCATTTTCGGTCACGGGAAAACCGCAGCGCCCTTCGACCTGTAATGAGAGCAACAACGAGTCGTGCGCGGTTGAGTCATATTCAAGATGATAGCGGCGCACCATCTCGCGCCGCTGGGTCACCGAGCCCGAGAAAGGCTTGCTGCTGATGTCAATGTGAGAGACCCGTAACGCGTATGCGGTTTTCCAGCCCTGGCGATAAGAGACCACGGGGTCGGGTCTGCGCTCATACGCGATAGAAGTGTGGTGGGCATATTGGGATAGGTCCAGCGTGGTCGGGTTGGCCGCGGGCGAGGTGTCGTAAATATCCGTCAAGTAGACGCTGTTTCCGTCCGTCATGTGTCGGTATACGACTTGGTTGACCGGCATGGGGTTGCTCGAAGCATTGACCTCGCCGTTGGCGTCGTACTGCCTGACCGCGTGCCAGCGATAGATCTCGTCGGGCCGGTCAGGATTGGCCTCGAGCGCACCCTGATAGTTGCTGCCGTCCAGCGGAAATCCGAGCTCCAAGTTTGCGCCGTCTCGGGTCTGCACCCGCCAAGTCCTGTGGTCAGGCGACCAGAAGAAGCGCAAAAACGAGCCCTCGATATGAGCGCGAAAGTACTGCCAGCCGTCCGTCCAGACGGGCATTACTTCGCCCGCTAACAACCCGGGACATGAGCTGCCGTTAACCGTGCATATCGGCACGAGCTCAGCGCCGCCGAAGATAAAGCGGTCCTGCTCCGGACGCCACTCCGCGAGGTCGATGTATTTCGGCAATCCGCGATCTGTCTGCCGCGAGATCGCCGATGTCCCGATGGACCAGCCTTTGCCCGCGAGGCCGAAGCCTCCGGCAGAGCTATAGGACAAGTCCAGCCTCGGCTGAACGCCTCCTCGGGCCGCGGGCAAATTGATGGGCACGGTCAACGTGGCGACACCGGTAGAGAGCTGCGGGGCAAAGCTTTCGCCCATGCCCAAAACCGTGCTCGGACCCGAGGGCAGCGAAATGGAGCCCGCGGGTATGGCATCTCCACCCTTGGGAAGCTGCACGCCGCCGGCGGCAGCCTCCTCGGACGGCTCGCTCTCGTCACTGGCGGCAGGAGTCGCGGATTGTGAAGACTGTGTTAAAAATGAAGAGAGCGCGGACATGCTATCGGCTGAGTAGGTGCCGACCGCAGCACCGCTCGTGTCCGAGGGCACCGTATACTGCGCCCAAGCCCTGGTGGTCTCCCAAGTGGCGTTTATAAACGCCGTAAGTGTTACCAACGCCACGACTTGCGCTAAAGTTCTAAATTTACCCGCTTCGACTAGTTTCATAAAAATACCTGCATCCTTAGCTAGGCTAATCTTAAGGTTGCATGTACAAACACGAATAAAGCGACCACGACGCATGCACAGGTGCCTATATTAAACGACCCCAAGGTCATCGGCCGCTCCTCCGTTAGCTTGGTTATTTTTAGTTATAACGTATAAATCCGCCGGCGTTGATCGGCGGACCTTTCGGATTTGCTTAGCTTATAGACTCTTGAATGCGCGTTGTCACCACCCTTGATTCGGGTTTAGCCATCGGTGATGCAATTTATTATTAAAGGTAAAAAAAGTCTTCGAAAACGAAAGGCCCCAAGAAAAAAGCGCCGGGCGGCGTTTTCGAGTTCTTGTGCGACAGCCAGCCCGGGCGGAATAGAGGCCTGTTTTCGCTTGATTTTGTCCTCTATTTCTGAGCTTTTGCCGAGGCGGGCGCCGCAGCCGGCCCGTTCTCGGTTGTTTCCGCGCGGAAACAACCGCGTTGGTTCGCGTTCTTGATTGCAGGACTTGCGCCGTATCTCGCATTTTATATATACAGCGAATCTCTGTTTTTGTTTATTTTATTGTTTCTTAATTATCGAGGCTAAAGACGAACAAAAGCTCTTGCTTCTCGCGGTCACTATCGACTATAGGTCAGCAATAATGTTGAGCGTTTTCGTCCGCGCGATATCAGGAGGGACGAGGCGTTTCTCTTTGTAGTGTCGTTTTATGCCGTAGTTACAGGGAGATGGTTCCATGTTGAAGCCGAAGCGATTCGCAGCCGGCGTTTTCCCAAGCGCCTGTTTGGTATTGATAATGGCAGCGTGCCCCGCCTGTTTAGACGAGCTGTCCGAGGACAGTCCCGGCATCACGGCGGCGAGAGCCGAGCTCGTGCAAGTGCCCGGCGGCGCCATGACGGCGGGCTTTGCCAATGGCAGGCTTCGAAAAAGGGTCGAAGTGTCAAGCTTTAAAATCATGAAGCACCCGACGACGCGCGGCGACTACCAAGCCTGTGTGGCGGCGGGCGCTTGCGATGCATTGGGCGAATCGCAATGCGCGCGGGCTGCTATTGAGTCTTTTGGGCCCTATTTGCTCGCCGCTGACAACGCTCCCCTTACCTGCGTGCCCGTACGACAAGCGCGACGATATTGCGAATGGATCGGGGGCCGGCTGCCGACGCTGTCCGAGTGGCAGTTTGCCGCGCGAGGTCAGGCGCCTCAGCGCTATCCCTGGGGCAGCGAAAAGCCGAGTTGCGAGCGACACCCGAGGGCGAAAAAGTCGCTCGGAGGGCCGTCGGGCTCGAGTCTCTCCTGTTTACTGAGCACGGGTAATCGCTCGCTGCTGGTGGCTGAGCATTCCGCCGGCGGCTCAGAGTACGGCGTTGAAGACTTATTGATTACTCCTGGAGAGCTGCTTAATACGGATGCTAAAGCGCAGATATCCGCCTGCGGCAAAGGCTTTGAGGCATGTATTGTGTATGGTCTAGAGCCGGGAGCGGTCGATGCGGCGATGCCGGTGCAGTCTTCGGCCGACGGTTCACCCAGCTCAAAGGCGCTTAAGGTTTACGGTTTTCGATGCGTAGTGGAGGGCTGAAATGATCGCGACCAGGATTATTAAAAAAGACGGAACAAGGCTTAGCGCTTTACTGGCCCTGACATTGTGCATCGCGTGGACCGCGTGTAACGATTTGCAAGGCAACGCTGAGCCAGGCGTTGTCCAGCAAGAGCTGGGGGTCAGCGGCGGCGGTGTGCCGCTGCCGATTTCTATATGTATGTTGACCCCGGAGGAGTGTGAGGCTCGCGGGCCGGAAGAGAGCTGGGACGGTTCATATTCGGAGTTACTCGCGGCAGATGCGTTCGCCGAATGTACCGTCATGCACGCCGTTGGAATTGACGTCGACTTATTCGGGATGGATGCGGACCCTTGGAATAATGAGACGGACCAGTTTATCGGCCATATATGGTCTTTTATGCATGGAGCCATGTGTCCGCTTGGAGAGGTGCCTGTGCCTCCCGAGTACAACGATCTCAGCGTTGCGGAAAAGCTGGCTTACACCTGGCTGCTCGGCCGTAACTATCCATTATGCAATATAGACCCGCTCACGCGCGAGCCCAAGGCGATGTCATTCGCGGTGTTGGATGACCCGAGTATTTGGATAGATAAGATGAAACAGGATTCCGCTTACTGGATCCCCGCGGCCGCAGACCTTGATTTGACCTCGGAGCATTCGTCCGTAGCGCGGCAAAAGGCGCAAAATCAAGTTCAATACGCTTACTTGAATCTCTGTATGGCGCGCAAGTTACGAGAGCATCTGGATTCCATCCAGGTGGCTTTTGCGTCAACCGACGAGCTTAAGAGGTTGGAGTCTATAATTAACGAACGAGCGCTCACGGCGGTGCATCAATACGGTCTGATAGCTCGCGCATTTGCAGATTTTTCTAACACGAGCGCGCCGAGCGATACCTGTATTGAAAACGGAAACCAGATTTTACCGGTATTGCAGAGGTGGCGCGACTGGATGCATTCGATGGGCACTGATAGATTTGAGTCGATCGGGAACGATTTCGCGCTTGCGGTCGATACTTTGGTTGAATCGTCGTCATCGCATATTGAGCTTTTGCTACGCGATCCGGAGGCGCAAGCGGGCTTTGGACAATACGAGGACGGACAGTTGAAGGGGCCTCGTGTAGACGTTCTAAATCGCGCTTACGGCATGTACGGCGACGACAAACCGCGTGCGACCGTGGTGGATATGAGCGCGCCTGAGGTCGGCGTGCTGCTCGGGCTGGCTCGACAGGCGGATGCGCTGGAATTAATACAGCAAGCGAACCAATTCGATCTAATCGCAAACTCGCGAGAACTGCTGGCGAACGTTGAATCGGAGGTTCGTAGGCATGACTGCGAGCTGCAGGGCAACACGGATCCGGAGTGCTGGGCAGTGTACGGTATCGATTTAGACGACGCTCAGAATCTAGAAGTACGCAAACGATTTAACATTCAACCCGACCATGCCAAGACCCTGGTGCGCGCGCTGATAGAGTTTATTTTCGGGCAGCCAGCGTCGCGAAGCGAGGGTGACACGTACTGGCAATACGACACTATTGAGCTACCTTGGGACTTAAAGCAGCGAGTGACAGGTAATCACGAATATCAGCCGGTTACCTACGGCGACCCACCCACGACGTTGGGTAGCACGCTTCACCTAGACAAGGATTTTTCTATTGCGGCCACGGAGTCGAGGTCTGAAGCGCACACCTGGGCCTACGTGCCCCCGAGGCGCTTTGATTGGCAAGCGCTTCCTCGCGAGCAGGGTTTTTCATTCAGAGGCGATACCTGGGACATTGAATCGGATCATTCGACGAGAGCGGTTGGAGTCGTTCCCGTGCTGGCCGCCGCGCGCGAGGCGCTGGTGAGCATGGATGCGAACGCAACCGCGCTTTTCGAAGCTGCCGGTCCCGCTCTAACTCTTATAGAAGATACCATCGGTGCGCGTTCGGTGTTCATTAGACCCGAAGTGGAATTAACGGAATACTCGGGTATTTATTGCATGGAGTGGGGCTTTCTAGCCAGTGACGGCGAGACGTGGGTTATACCCACGACGTGTAACTTTTTCGCGCCAAAGCTAGAAGGAACAAACAAGTTATTCGACATAGACGTGCATACGAGGTTCATCGATCCGTTCAAGGTAAGCGAACGGGCTATCATCGCGACTCCGGTGGATACGCCGAGTAGCTACAGCACCCAAGACCTAAGTGCAATCACCACGGATTTTACCGACGGCGAGCACGACCTTCGCACGACCACGTGGGCGGTCAGCGACGACGAATCGCAAGAGTTGAACCTGTTGGCAACGACGACGGGGGAGCGGGTATCGATTTTTCGAGGTGATTTGAAATCGCAGCTACTGATTTTCCCCCCAGGCGCGTACCCGCCGGAAGTAACGGCGCCGCCAGTACTACACCAGTACCCGGCCATGTTTACGCGTTCTATTACCATCGGAGGTTGGCTCAATGGCAAGGTACGACAGTCTTGGGAGCCGCAATTGAACAACTGGTCAAAGCCGAGATACGACGCCTTTGGGTTACTCAGCGACTGGTATCCAATGGGCGACGCATCACTTCACGGCGGGCAGCAAGGCGAGGAGGTTTACCAGTACTTTCTGTGGGTAGCCGAAGACGCGGCGCGTGAGGCGACGGACGCGATTCAAACCGCATATGATACTCTAGTGGAAGAGACTATTGAAAAGGGTACTTTACAAGCGGCTGAGAAGCGCGGGTCGCGGATGAGCGAGCTCGAAATGCAGGCGCTTTGCGGCAACGGCGGTAAATGCGAGTCGTCATATACGGAGACCTCTATTGAATTGCCATGGTGTGTCGGTGATTTCTGCAGCTCTTTCCGATTGTCCCTGGAAAGGATGTTAGGTGCTGATCGCAACCCGGAGCATCAAATGCTTCTCGCGACACCCGTGGCACAGCAGCGAAACCGAACCGCGCCTTCGTTCACGGATTTTCAGGGAGGCGAGCTACAGGGACTTTTTGTCAATCAGTGGTCGGTGTGGCGGGGACTGAACATAGCTATAGCTGCTGCTCTATCCGCCTTTGAATCCTGCGATGCAGAGCGGGACGCGGCTGAGGCGGATGTCTTGGTAGCCGAGGCTGATTACGATCAAGTTCACGCCGAGGTGATCGCCGGATTTGACGCGCTCTCGAGGGAACAGTCCTTGAGTGATACCGAACGAGAAGCGTGGACGAATGAGATGAACTCATATACTGCCATCATTAACGGAATAGAGGCCGGGCTTGTCAACGCGAGGAATGCGCGTGATTTGGCGTGTAGCTATGACGCATTTAATGACGCTTATAGGTCCGGATTTGGTTATTCTGGCGACGACTTGTATGTAGAGGGCACCTACTTCGGTGGAGCGAGCTGGGAAACTAATACTACATACAATAACGCATCGTGGAGCCCAGGAGCCTTATATGCGGCATCGGAGCGATGTAATCAGGCGCAACTTGCGGTAACGGCCGCTGAGAATAGCGCGCAGCCGCAAAGAGATGAGATCAATTCCAAGGTTGCAGCTCTTCAAGCCCGAATCGATTCGCTGTACGGGGTCAGCTATGAGTCTCGAGAGGACGCTCTGAATGCGAGGCTCCCCGCGGCTCGGGCGCGCGTGACGGCAGCGGACGTACGGGTCATCACGGCGAAAAGACAGGCATATGCGCAGTTTGCGTCTCACGCGGCCGTCATACAGCAGGCGTACGGCCAGCTGCTGCAGTCGATTGCCGCGATAGACCAGGCGTACAAACGAGCGGATCTCGCGGTCTCGAGACATGAGCTTGAGCAGGAGATAACCGCGGTGGAGGTCCAGACGCGTTTCGCGTTGCGACGACAGTATCGAAGCTACGAGTTGTGGCGTGCTCGCGCGCTCAGCGAAAACGCGCGACGTTTGGCTGTTGCAGCACGTCGGGCGATTGAAGCACGTTTTGTCGTGGACCTTTCGCAGTTGTCAGCGCCGGAGGTTTTTGTTGAGTCTCCAGGGTTGTGGGCGGATGAGATCTACGATTCAGACCTCAAGCCTCCTGCCGCTCTCGGAAATACGCTAGGCGCAAAAGAACAAGGAGAGGCGCTTTATCCGAATAAGCTGATAGATTATGTCAATAATTTACAGCTTTTTGTCAATGGTTACGCGGTGCAACGGCCCACTACGACGATGTATTCGGACGTGGATGTGGTGCAACTGCCTGGGCCGGCGGCCACTGTGCAGGAGGCCACCCAAGCGGGCGTAGCGTTTAGCTACGTGGACCCGGACTCGTCAGGTTGGTCGTTCTATTGTGAAGCGCAGAATGCTTGGATACCCAATCCAAGAGCCGGTGACTTTGGTTTTGAAGCGGACCTATCGCTGGCCGAGATATGTGCCGGAGAACCTCCGACCCGTGCGCGCTTGGGCTTTTGGCTCGACCCATGGGGAAGATTGTACGGTCACTACAACAATCCGCCGTACAAAGTACGTCACAACGTACGTTCGAGACGGCTTGCGCTCAATCTAGTGGGATCGGGTATACGGGATTGCTCTAAGGCGCTAGATGCGCAGGCGTGTTACGCGGAGGCATTTATTCGCTACGAGCTAAAACACGTCGGACCCGCGTGGATAACCAACCACGAGCAAGAGTGGCGCGAGCTTGATCTTCCCATAGCGCTTATCGAAGGCGGAAAGGCTCTATCCGCCGAGGAATGGATAGACCCGGTGGCTAATAGTTTTAGTATGCCGATAGTATCAAATGTAGCGCGGTACGAGCTAGCGGGTCGGCCGGTTGGAGGTACCTACGAGCTGACTCTCGAGCTATCGCCTGACGCACGTATCGATAGGATCCAGCGCATTCAGGTACTTCTTGAGACCGACTACTGGTCACGGCAGCTTAGCAGCGACGAGGTGGACGAGGATAAGATCGTGGCCCAGTGCGGAGACGGGGTAATCGAACCGCCGGAGACGTGCGACGGAGATTGCTTGACCACCTGTGCGGACGACGGTGATTCCTGCACCGTAGATCGGTTGGTCGGTAATAGACTATTGTGTAACGTGGAATGCCGTCACGACCCGATCACGGAATGTGTGAACGATGACGGCTGTTGTCCTGATGAAGTCGAATACGGATGCGACTACACCAATGACACGGACTGCCCGCCTCCTCCGTCGGTTTGTGGCGACGGCGTGGTGGAGGGCATCGAAGAATGCGATGACATCGGCGAAAGCGCCACCTGTGACGTTGATTGCACGCTGGTCGCGTGCGGTGACGGAACGGCGAATGCAACCGCGGGTGAGCAGTGCGATACCGCGGGCGCCAGCGCTACCTGTGATGCGGACTGCACGCTGGCGGTCTGCGGAGATACGAC
>JAFGIB010000108.1 GCA_016929805.1 Deltaproteobacteria bacterium
CGCGCGAGTTCTTCGAGCGCTTGCGCGAGACGCCGCAACATCGCGAACGACAACGCGTTGCGCTTGTCCGGCCGATTTAGTATTAGAAAGCTGACCTCATCTCTTTTTTCTATTATAATCTCTTCGTTCATGTTGAAAGCTTTATCCTTGAGGTATTTCTTGTTATAGGCTTGCTTAACCCGGCCTTTCTTCGCGCATTGGGACGCCCTTCCTTCGTGTTGCGGCTCGGTTTATACATCCAAAGGACGCGCCCGGGGCAATGATTTACTTGATGTATACCGTTTTGATATTGACGAATTCCTTTATCCCGTAGCTCGAGAGCTCTCGGCCGTAGCCGCTCTCTTTGATGCCCCCGAAGGGAAGGCGCGGGTCGGATTTGACCAAGGCGTTGACAAAGCAACAGCCCGCTTGAAGCTGTTCGGCCGCGATTCGTTCGCCCCTCTCGATATCTTCGGTAAAAACCGCGGCTCCGAGCCCGAAAACAGAATCGTTGGCCGATTCAATCGCTTCTTTTTCATCTCGAACCGGGATGATCGCGGCGACAGGGCCGAACAGCTCTTGTTCGTAAGCGGGCATACCCGGTTTTACCTCGGCGAGGACCGTGGGCGGATAATAGGCTCCCTCGCCCTTTGGGATTTCTCCGCCGAGTAAACATTTCGCTCCTCGATCGATACTTTTAAGGACCTGTTGGTGTAGCTCATCTCGCAGGTCATGACGGGCAAGAGGGCCGATATCGGTCTCGCGATCATGCGGATCACCCATCTTGTACGCGCCCATCTCCTCGACGAAAAGCTTTTGAAAGCGGTCGCTGACGGATTCGACGACGATAAATCGCTTTGCCGCGATGCAACTCTGCCCCGCGTTGATCAGACGGCTCGCGACGCATGTCTTTACCGCATGCTCTATATCGGCGTCCTGTAGCACGATATAGGGGTCGCTGCCCCCGAGCTCCAGCACGGTCTTTTTCAGCATTAGACCCGCCTTACCGGCCACGGTTTTTCCGGCTTGCGTGCTCCCGGTCAATGTTACGGCGCGGATCCGACTATCCTCGATGACCGAGTCGACGCGAGAGCCGCCGACGAGCAGCGCGCGAAAGAGGTTCTTGGGAAATCCGGCTTGCTCGAATACCCGCTCTATCGCCAAAGCCGAGCCCGGAACATTGGACGCGTGCTTCAAAAGAGCGGCGTTGCCCGCCATAAGCGCCGGGGCCGCGAAGCGAAAAACCTGCCAGAAGGGGAAATTCCACGGCATGATTGCGAGCACAACCCCGAGAGGTTGAAAGGTGACGTAGCTCGAGCCGCCGTCGGTCGCGATCGATTCCGGCTGCAGGAAGAGCTCGGCATTGTCCGCGTAGTAGTCGCATACCCAAGCGCACTTCTCGATTTCCGCTTCTCCTTGTCGTATTGGTTTTCCCATCTCCTCGGCCATCAGGGATGCGAAGGATTTCGCCTGCTCGCGAAGTTGTCCCGCGGCCGCTTTCATCAACTTAGACCTTTGCGCGAACGAGCTCTTTCGCCATTCGAGGAAAGCAGCATCTGCAGCCGCGACCATCGCCCGAGCCTCGGCGGGCGTGGCTTCGGCGAAGTCTCTGACGACTTTTCCGGTTGCCGGATCAATCACTCGCATGATTCGCTCCTTTCCAGTACCCGTCCAGCTCCTGTACCAACTGATGATTAACCTTGGGATCGACCCGCACCTCGATGACCGACAGCTTCCTCGAGCGAATCGAGGACATAAGCTGCTCGCGCAGTTGTGCGAGATTCCGCGGTCTATACGCCGGTATCCCAAAGCTTTCAGCATAGGCCTTGAAGTCAGGGTTGGTTATCTTCGTACTTACCGATTCTCCCCGGGATAGCTTCTGCTTCCAGCTTATCATCCCGTAGTCCTCGTCATTAAAAATAATCACGGTAAACGCGACGCCGAGTCGTTTCGCGGTTTCCAGCTCCTGAGAATTGAAGAGAAAACCACCGTCTCCCATGGCCGCCACGACTTGCCTGTTCGGGTCGATGAGAGAGGCCGCGATGGCTCCGGGCAAAGCGATTCCCATGCTCGCCAAGCCGTTGCTGATAATACAGCCGTTGGGGTGAAAGGTCGGAAAGTTTCTCGCGATCCAGATCTTATGGCTTCCGACGTCGCTGATGAGTAGACCGTCGTCGTCGAGAACATCTCGAATGATGTTCAATGCTCCAGGTATGGTGAAGGGATCATCGTCGCCGAGACCGCGCGCGAGGATAGAATGCATAATTCGCTCGCGTACCGGCCGGTACCACCCCTTTTCAAAAGAGAGAGAGCACTCTTGAAGCTTCTGCTCGATCTCCCACAAAGCTCCCGAGATATCGCAAACCACCTCGACCTCGGGGTCGTAGTGCGTGTAGACCTCGGCCGCGGTGAAATCGATGTGCACAATTCGCTTGTCTCCTTTCGGATTCCATTTTTCGGGCGGAAACTCGGCGATGTCGTAGCCCACCGAGAGAATCAAATCGCTGGCTTCAACCGCCTGCATCACGTAGTCCTTGGCAAAGCCCAATCCGATGGTCATCAGCGACTGTTCGAAGCGATCGGAAACCGCGCCCTTTCCCATGAAGGTGCTCGTGACCGGTAGATCGTGTTTGCGGACGAAGCGCGTGAGATGAGCGCTTGCCCGCTTGCGGATAGCGCCGTTTCCGGCGATCAAGAGCGGACGCCGAGCTTCTCGCAAAAGCTCAATCGTCTGCTTGATCGCTTTGTAATCCGGGCTTGGACGTCGAACGACTTTCGGCGCCAGCGGACTCCTCTCGTTTTTGTATCTCTCTCTCGCCAAGTCCTCGGAAATCTCGATATGCGTGGCGCCGGGCTTTTCGCTTTCCGCGATCTTAAAGGCTTTTCGCACCACCTCGGTAATCACATCGATCGAGGAGATCGCTGAATTCCACTTGGTTACCGGGGCGAACATCTGAATCGTATTGAGACATTGGTGGCTTTCATGGTGAAGGCGCGTAAGCGAGCCTTGGGCGGTAATAGCGACCAGAGGGGCCTTGTCCAGGTTCGCGTCCGCTACCCCGGTCAACAGATTGGTCGCGCCCGGCCCCAGCGTCGATAGGCAGACTCCAGCCTTTCCCGTGATCCGCCCCCAGACGTTTGCTATAAAAGCCGCTCCCTGCTCGTGTCTACAGGCCACGAACTCAATCGAAGAATTCGCCAGCGAGAAGAGCAAGTCCTCGTTCTCCTCGCCCGGAACTCCGAACACGTAGCGCACGCCCTCGTTTTCCAGCGCCCTAACAATTGCATCACTCGCTTTCATAAATCGTTATCCTCCTCCGCTTTCGGACGCGGTATTGCTATCAAGAGATAAGAAAAGCGGTCGCGGAAATCAATTGACTGTTTTCGCTCGATAGCAGCGTATTCGTAAAACAACGCTTTTCGTCTCGCCATCATTGTCTCAAAACGTATCGCCCTCGCTCTGTAACAACCCTATCTCCGTGGTTTTCCGTATCATTCGATAATTACCAACTATTAAGCAACAAATGTACCATTGTCATATGTCATTGAAGGAGAGCACCGGTTTGGCAAATGCTCAAGCGTCGGTTAATATCTCGCCCAATCTCGGACGGGCTCAACCGATCGATTTCGTCCGGCGATCTTTCGCGCTTCTAGGACAAGTGCGGATTATCGCGATAAACCGACCTGTCGGATCGAGCGGCGAGAAAATAGCTTCGTTGCGATCAGCGCCGGATGCTCTTAAATCTTCTAAACGTTTACATGTTCGATTGGAAAAAAGATATGAGTAGAAAAGACAACGGGCTTACTCGCAAGCGTCGCGTGCTCGTGGTTTATGGAGGCCGATCTTCAGAGCACGATGTCTCGTTACAATCCGCGGCGTCGGTGATCAATAACTTGGACCGAGACCAATACGAAATCGTTCCGGTCGCTATCGATAAAGCGGGAGGTTGGCACCTCAACGACGCGAGACAGTTTCAGACGCCGCAAAAAGCGCTGCCGGTCTATCCAGAGGCTCCTCGCGTCGCCATCACCCCGTCCCCGGCCGATCGCGCCTTGGCCGAGGCCAGCGGCGGTGCGATCGACGTGGTTTTTCCCGTGATGCACGGACCGCTATGCGAGGATGGATGCATCCAGGGACTATTAGAGCTCGCTGACCTTCCTTACGTAGGCTCCGGGGTTTTGGGTTCAGCCATCTCCATGGACAAGGAGGTAACCAAGCGGCTGGTCGTCGCGGCAGGGATCGACACCGCGGCTTTTTTCAGCTTTAAGGCGGCCGAGTGGCGCGGGGATGCGAGATCGATCACGCGGCATCTGCTGCAAGAAATCGGACTACCGCTCTTTACAAAGCCAGTCAATTTGGGCTCGAGCGTCGGCATACATAAGGTAAAAAAAGAGGAAGATCTCGCCCCCGCGATCGAGGATTCCCTGTTGTACGATCGCAAAGTGCTGGTCGAACGTGCGCTCGATGTACGCGAAATCGAGCTTTCGGTTCTCGAGCAAATCGACGAAACGCAACCGCCCTTGGTGAGCCTGCCCGGGGAGGTCATCCCACGGCACGAATTCTATTCTTATCAGGCCAAGTATTTGGACGAAAACGGCGCGCGCTTCGAGATCCCCGCCAAGCTAAGCGAGATTCAGGTTCAAGAGGCTCAACGCATGGCGCGCGATGTCTTTCGTATTGCTGAATGTGAAGCCATGGCGCGGGTTGACCTTTTTTTAGAAAAGCAAACGGGCCGGTTGCTGTTTAACGAAATCAACACCATCCCCGGTTTTACCACGATTAGCATGTATCCGAAGATGTTCGAGGCCTCGGGCATGAGCTACCGGGAACTGCTCAGCCGTCTCATCGAGCTGGCGATTGTGCGTCACAAACGCAGGCGCGATCTCAAGCGGGATTATTGATCCGGGCGCCTTGAGAGACCTTCCCGCGGGCCGGGTGAATCCGCTGTAGATTCGACCGTTCGACCGAGTCAGGCTTGAGAAGAGATGTTTTTCTATAAAATTTTTCTAAATTGTGGCAGGATTAATCGGGAAGCCACCTCGGGTCAAGCGCGCTCGGCAGCGTGACCGCCGGAGCAGCCTTGCGCGTCAATTTGCAATCGCGCGTTGCCAACGCCAAACAGGAATTATGATTGATATTATAGAAATCGATGAGCACCGTCGGCTTTCGCTCGACGATTACGCCGCTGACGCGAGATTCGTGGGCGCGGTGGCGAACCTGCGCGCGGAAACGGCGCGCTTCAGGTTTTTACTCGACGGCCGCACGATTTGGATGGTGAACTCCACGGCCAAAGGGGGCGGGGTAGCGGAGATGTTGCCCCGTCTTTGCGCCTTGATTACGGAGCTCGGCATCGACATCAAATGGGCGGTGATCAAGAGCGATCGCGAGGCTTTTTTCAAGCTTACAAAACGTATTCACAACTTGATTCACGGCGATTTGAGCGGCGGCGTCGAGCTCGGGCCGGAGGATGCCGCCTTATTGGAGGAGGTCAATCGCGAGAACGCTGATTCGCTTCGACCGCATCTCAAGGAGAGCGATATCCTCGTGGTCCACGATCCTCAGCCGCTGCCTTTGGGAGGGATGTTAAAGAAGTCGGTGGGTCTTTCAACCGTATGGCGCTGCCACATCGGTTTGGACCAGAGGACAGACGCGACCAATTCGGTTTGGCACTTTCTGCGACCCTATATCGAGCGCTACGATCGCGCCGCTTTCTCAATGGCCGAATATATCCCGGGCTTTTTGGAAGGGCGCGCTTCGATCGTAACCCCGGCGCTCGATCCTTACTCGCACAAGAACCGCCACCTGTTGCTGGGCAAAACGGTCGGCGTACTCTGCAACAGCGGACTACAACCGGCGTACGGCGCGACGCTCGCGAATGACGACGAGTATGTCCATAAAGTTAAGCGCGTCATGCCCGACGGCTCTACCGCCGTGCCCGGAGAGGTGGGCCTGTTGTTCCGACCTATTGTCCTTCAGGTTTCACGCTGGGACAGGTTGAAGGGGTGGGCCCCTTTGCTTGATGGATTTATACGAATGAAGCAAGGCCTCGGCCAAGACGGCGAAGGCAAGGTCATGTCACGCAATCGGCATCGCATCGCGCAAGCGCGCTTGGTTTTGGCGGGACCGGATCCAGCCTCGATCGCGGATGATCCCGAGGGAGTGAGGGTGTTTCGCGAGATTTGCAGCCGCTATCGCGAGCTCGACAGCGAGATGCAGAAGGACGTGATCATCCTGCAGCTTCCCATGCAGTCTCGTAAGCAAAACGCCCTCATCGTCAACGCCCTGCAGCGCTCTGCTGCGGTGGTGGTGCAGAACTCTCTGCGCGAGGGATTCGGCCTGACGGTTACGGAAGCGATGTGGAAGCACCTGGCGGTATTGGGCAGCAGCGCGTGTGGGATTCGCAACCAGATCCGAGACGGAATCGACGGCCTGATCACCAATGACCCCGAGGATCCCGACGAAATCGCTAATAATCTTTGGCAAATGCTCGGCAGCCCAATCTGGCGCTATCAGATGGGGCGAAGCGCTCAAATGCGCGTCTACGAGGATTTTTTAATCTTCAAGCAGGTTTCGCGCTACCTAAAGCTCGCTCTCAGCGCCTTGGGAACGGAACGGATTAGCTGGCGGCCGTAACCGCCAGCGGCGCGAGAGCCCGATTTGCGCGCCGTCTACTTCGAAGAGACGTGACGTAACCGTTCAGGGGGGTCTTGCTGTTTGGCTACGACGACGGCCAATTCATCCCGTAAAACCGGCTTTCGTCCTCGGGCCGGCGCGTCAGGTACAGCAAGTACCATCCTCGCCGGCCCTGCGGGCGCGCTCGGTTTTACGGGCGAATTGGCCGCCGACTTGTTTGACCC
>JAFGIB010000109.1 GCA_016929805.1 Deltaproteobacteria bacterium
GCACGCGACCATCATGAACTACTACAAGGTGTCCTATAATACCAACCTCGACCCGGGGATGTTCACCCTCAATTCGTTGCGAAAACGGGGACGGTAACTCAACCGGAATATTTCGCCCGTCTCTTTCGCAAACGATTGAGATAGACGATTAGGTCCTACCTAAAGGGGAACAATGCAAGAAACAGAAGCGTGTGGTAAACGACTTTGGATCGCGCGATCCTTACATTTCAGCGGTTCATTCCTGATTCTATTCTTATTGATGTCGCTGATGCCGAAGGCCGCTTCGGTGTCTGCTGACGCCCTCGACCAGCTCTCGCCGCGAGACAAAATATTTGATCTCGCCGTCCGAGGCGACCGGATATTCGCCGTGGGCTTTCCGGGAATTCTACTATGCTCCAGCGATCGAGGTAATCATTTTACTTCTATTGAAGTACCAACGAATGACGCGCTTTTCTCAATTGATATCGCCGCGGATGGATTCGGCGCGGCGGTCGGTCGCGGCGGGCTCGTCGTGACGACCCGGGACGGCGGAAAGAGCTGGAAAAAAAGCCGAACCGAAACCAAAGAGCATTTATTCAGCGTCTCGGTTATTACTGGAGGTAAGGTCTGGGCGGTAGGTCACTTCGGTACGATCATTCACAGCGCGGACCGCGGACGAAGCTGGATTTCTCAAACCTACGACTCGACTTTACCGAGGCGAATAAACCAAATAGAAGAGCTCGGGCGAGCACGCGATAGCGTGACAGCGGAGCAAGAAAACGAAGGCGCCGTGGATGAGGCGCGTTTGAACTCGGTTACCTTCAGCGACGAGAATAAGGGCTGGATCGCCGGCGAGTTCGGCCTTGTTCTGCATACGGATGATGGAGGAACGACCTGGAAACGACAACGCAGTAACGTGAATCTTTTGATGTTTGCTATTCGAGCGATCGACAACCGGAAGCTTTTGGCCGTGGGCAGCGAGGGCATCTTGATCGAAACCGAAGACGGGGGCGTAAACTGGAAACGCGTTCAAACAGGAGTTACGGAGCATCTTCTCGATATTTTACAGGTAGGTGAGAAGCGCTATATCGCGGGACAGGATGGACTGATACTAATTCAAGAAAGCCGCCAAAAAGCCTTTCGACGAATTCCGGTCGGGCTTTACTCCTGGCTTGGAACAGCCGCGTTTTTCGACGAGCGATCGGGATTTATCGCCGGAGGCAGAGGCTATCTGCTTAAAACAAGCGACGGGGGAACAAACTGGGAAACGCCGAGGGGAATAAAAGTGTCTAAAAACAGCCGAACTTCGAGGTAATCGCTGATGCTCAAACGTCTCGGGGAATCTCTTCTGAGATATCGCCTCGCCGCGCTGTTGACGATTCTGGGGCTGACCGCGTTTTTCTCTTACGAAATTCAACACGTATGGATGGAAAGCCCGACCATCGACTTGTTTCCTTCGAACCACCCCTATGTACAGACTTTTATTAAATATAGTAAGGTATTTTCGGGCGCCAGTCGCGTGGTGATTCAGATCGAGGTCAAACAAGGCGATATCTTTACTCGCGAGACGTTGGCGAAGGTCGTTCGCATTACCAAACGAGTAGAGTTATTGCCGGGTATCAACAACTATCAAGTTCTGTCGCTCTCGCAACGAAAGCTCAAGGAACGAATGAGCGATTCCGAGCGGGGCTTCAGCTCGCGGCCGTTCATGCCCGAGGTGCCCAAAACAATAGAGACGATGGAGGCGCTCAAACGCCGTGTTTACACCAATAACATGGTCTATGGCTCGCTGGTATCGCTGGACAGCAAGGCGACGCTGATCGTGGCGGGGTTCTTTGATAAGAAAATCAACCCGAAAACGATCTATAAAGAAATCAGCGAGATAGTCGCCGGAGAGGAAGACGAGCATACCTCGATACACGTGATCGGCCGGCCGATCGCCGTCGGTTATATTCTCGCACGGTACCCGGAGCTGCTGAAACTGTTTCTAGCGACGCTGGTTTCGACGATTCTGGTCTTGTCCGTTTATTTTCGAGACCCGCGCGGCGTGATCGTGCCGTTGCTCACCGCGACGATATCCGCGATCTGGGGGCTCGGATTCATGGGACTGATGCGGATCAATTTCGATCCGCTGGTGATCGTGGTCCCCTTCATCATCAGCGCTCGGGCCTTATCGCACTCGGTTCAGCTAATCGAGCGTTTCTATGAAGAGTATAGCACGTCTCGCGATAGAATTATGGCCGCTATCGCCACATTTGACGGACTGTTTCAACCGGGTATCATCGGCATCGTTACCGATGTATTGGGTGTCGCCTTGGTTTGGCTTACGCCCATTCCTCTGATGCAAAAGCTGGGCTTGACGGGAGGATTTTGGATCGCCTCGATAATTATCAGTGACCTTATCTTCAATCCGGTTTTGCTCTCCTATTTACCGCCTCCTCGCCTAAATACGAAAGCTAAAAAGCGGCCGCTTGATCACTTCATGATGGCAATTGCCCGTTTGAACATCGGACGATGGCGCAACCTCGTTTTCGGCGCCACCGGAGTTTTAGCGATAGTCGGATTCATATTTGCGCGCTCGCTCGTGATCGGAGACGTCAATCCGGGCACGCCGATGCTCTGGCCGGATAGCAAATACAACCTCGATACGGCTCGCATTTCTTCAAAGTTTCGCAATGCCGACGAATTGACCGTCGTCGTGGAAGGAACGACTCGCGAGGCTATAAAAGATCCAAATGTGCTTCGAACCATGGAAGCATTTCAGCGCCATATGGAAGCGATTCCCGAGGTCGGCGCGGCCTCCTCGATCGCCGATTTTTTTCCCGGACAGATCTCTTTTTACTACGGACGCGATCCGAAATGGGAACTGATTCCGAACGATCCAAGAGAGAGCGGCTTCTTTATGGAAATGCTGTTTCAAAGCAGCGAGCCCGGCGATCTGGTCCGATTCACCACCATCAATAACCAAAACGCCAATATCACCATTAACCTACTCGATCACAAAGGTGAAACGCTTCGCAAGGTGATCGCCCACGCCAAGGAGTTCATCAAAACGAATCGCTTGCCGGGAGCCGAGTTCCGTCTAGCGGGTGGAATGGGAGGACTACTCGCTGCTCTCAACGAGCTCGTTGCCTACTACGAGTTCCGCATCACTTTTTTGGCTTTCCTTAGCGTGTTTATTATCTGCGCGTGGTCCTATCGCTCCTTTTTGGCCGGCGTGCTGTTTCTAACGCCCTTGGTGCTTTCAAACTTCACGTGTTACGCGTTGATGGGAGCGCGTGGTATCGGAATGGACGTGAATTCGCTGCCCGTGGTATCGATAGGCGTGGGCTTAGGCGTTGACTACGGTCTATACGTGGTTGAGCGCATCAAACAGGAATTCGCGAGAACGGGCGACGTCGACGGGTCGATAACCACCGCGATTTGCACCGCGGGAAAGGCGGTATTGTTCACCGCAATCACCATGGTATCCGGGGTGGCGTTCTGGGGGTTTTCTTTCCTCAAATTCCAGGCGGACATGGGAATTCTACTGGTATTTTGGATGGTGATGGCGATGCTGGGTGGATTGATACTACTTCCCGCGTTGGTTCATCTGATCAGGCCGAAATTTGTGTTTTCTATTACAAGGTCGCAAACGCCTTAAGCTTAACGTTGCTGAAAAAGCAAGGCCTAAACCGTCCGCCGTGATTGTTTCTGCTGAAACTCTCCCGTGGTTTTGTCTTTAGTCACATTATCCCATGTAAAGTAGCGCCCGTTCATGGCCACGTAAACACCGTGAGGCAGGCTTTGTGCGAAAGCAAGCGCGCTACCCAGGTTAAACAACCCGTCGGACGACCCGAATTTATACGGAATCATCGCGCCGACCAAAACCACGGTCTTATCGACAATCGCCTTACCCAACAGCCGCGCGGTTTTTTCCATGGTGTCGGTGCCGTGGGTGATGACGATTCTTTCGATCGGGCAGTTCCGGCAACTATCGCGAATTATCGCGCGGTCAGCATCGCTCATCTGCAAACTGTCGATCAACATCAGGGTTTGAATATCGAGATCCAGCCGGCAGCGCCCGCGCTTTAGCATTTCGGGCAGGTGCGTTTCCTTGAAGAACAAGGTTCCGTCAAGCTCGTTATACTCTTTATCAAAGGTTCCGCCGGTGACAAATACTTTTATGAGCATGTCCTATTATAGACGGCTTTGATCGCTTGACCAACATCCGATCGATTTTGGTTCGCTTTCATACCCGTCTTACCAAAGACCCGCGCCCGAGAACGTTTTAGTCAAGATCTTGGTCGACCAATTCAAGTATAATCGGACAATGATCGCTCAATCGCGACAGGGCGGCTTTCGCCGCGCTTTTTTGCCGGAAACAGGAGGAATCGGCGCACACCCCTTCGACCTTAGCAGCGGCGTCGGCCGGAACTTCCTTCATCCTTGATGAAACAAAAACGTGATCGAGCGTTGTACCGCGGCCTCGGTAATGAGCCGTACAATCGCGGCTTGCTTTCATCCGACGCATGGTCGCGGGAGTACGCGCTAGTATTCTTTCGAGCGCAACGATCTCGTCCCGAGCGGAAATCCGGGGCGCGCACTTGCTACATCCCATGGTATTAAAATCACCCAGCACCACGACATCGTCGTCCAACCCCACTGGATGTTGATCTTGAATCACCGCTTTCAGCCTCGTCCAACTCGCGGCTCGGTTATGGTAATCGCGTGCTGACACACCGCTGTCCAAATGCAGGTTTATCAGGTGTAAATCAGCCCCTCCGTTGAAACGCAGATAGGCGGCATAGCCCGGCCTCAAACGATGACCACAGCGCGACCCGGTGGGATTAAGGGAGCCAACGGTTCGTAAGGCCGTGGCTTTCACCCGCATTGTATCAAACAACAGCCCGACGTGCTGGCGACCATCATCCGGGCAATCATCCAACTTCGCCTCCCAGCTTCCGCCGGTAAATTCGTCCAACCGATCCAATAGATCCAACAAGGCGCGCCGTCCTCTCAAATGCTGGACCACCTCTTGCACGGCCAGCGCCTGAAGATCCATCCACGCGACCACGCACGCCATCCAATCGACATCTGTTCCCCCGGCGCGACCGGGATTTCGGCTGGCGCCGTCAGGAAACCAGTGCAGATTCCAACTTCCGATGCGCGCGCGTTTCTTCTCGGACCGGTCCTTCGCCGTGCGCTTTTTCACCTTTAGAGCTCTCTCGCAAGCGGACAAAGAAATCCAAGGAGAATCGCCCGAAGTTTCTGCGGCGCGCGTGCTTTGTCTTGGATTTAAAGGGTTACGGCCTTTGCCGAACGCCGAAATCAGCGCGAGAAACGAGATGACGGTTAGTAAAACCGTAAACGGCAACCGACCTTTTGTTCGTCTTCTTCGCACGCCAACAGAATACAAAGAATCGGCGGTTTAACCCCATTTTCGGCAATCGATCACCCACTTGATGCAGCGACTAGGCCGGCGAGCCTAAAAACCCGTGCGATCGACACCCGTGTAGAAAACGCAGAAATTTCGTGCTATACGCTCTGCCGAAGTCCCACTAGCAAAGGACCGTGCTCCCGTAGCTCAGCAGGATAGAGCAGCGGCTTCCTAAGCCGAAGGTCGACAGTTCGAATCTGTCCGGGAGTGCTGAATGATTTCGGCGGATTGCGTAAATAAGCCGATGGTCGAGCACCCGTGTTTGGGGCCAATTTGGGCCCAATTTTAGTGGTTGAAATGACGGTTTCGGCCGCTGCTTTGTGAAGCGATTCAGGCGACAAATGGGCGTAGCGCTGGGTCATTTGGATGCCGGCGTGGCCGAGGAACTCCTTGACCTCTTCGAGCGTCCAGGCCCGCCCCCAGGTGCCCATAACCAGATGACTCGCGCAAGTGTGACGGAAGTCGTGGAATCGAACCGGTCGTTTGATGCCAGCTTTTTTCTTTGCACCTTCTATTACTTTACGCACGCCATTGACGCGATAAGGTTTGTCGCGCCATCCCGCGTCGTCGTGTTCGTTTCTTTGTTTGCCTGCTTTGGTGGGAAACACCCAGAGAGAGCCTTTTCCCGACCACGACCGCCACTGCATGAGGACTTCATACGCTCTGGGCAATAAAGGAACTCGACGGACTTTACCGCTCTTGGTCGGCCCGTTGTTGGAGTAGCGGACAACGATTTCCGGCCGATCGTCTTCCAGATGGACATCGTCCCATCGAAGCCCCCATAGCTCCCCTTTTCGAAGCCCGGTAAAGATAGCTACTGTAAATATCACTCGCTGCTCTTCGCTGATTCTATCACACATCAACACTTGATCGATCTCGTCGATCTTGAGATACGTCCAACCTTCCTTGGTATTAGGGATCTTCGGCACCTTGACGGCGCGCGCGGGATTTTCCGTAATCAGTCCGTCCTGAACGGCTGATTCGAGACAACTCGATAACAGGTTCTTAGCATGGAGAATCGTCGAACGGCTCAAAGTTCGGCATTTATTCTTATTGCGGCCGGGTTTGTTGTTTTCCGGCTTTTGACCCACTGGTTTTTTCAACAACGACTCTATCCATCTTCGGATCTCTTGAGCATTGATAGACTTTATCGGTTCGTCAATAAACGGCGCGGTTTCAATATGTACCTTCCAGCGGGAACGGTCCTTGTGAGCGCTTCGATGTATGTTGTCGGCTTCGCGACGATCCAACCACGCTTCGCCGAACGACCTCAACGTTATTCCGCCGGGGGTCGTCCAACGGATATCGGTTAGCTCGGCTCGCGTCGCCGCTAGGACGTCTTCCGCTTCCTCCCATGACGAATAATAACCGAGATCAATTCGCTTGCCATCGTCTGTTCTGATACGTGCTCTAAACCTACCCCCTTGACTATTGATCGAGCCCGTTCCGTAACGTCTTCGTATCATGACTCCCTCAATCCTTGCTTTCGCAAAATCCTTTTTGCTCGCTGACGTGATAAATCATCCGGTTGAATCTCATCCGTGCTGACGGGCAGCGGCCCTCTCCTTTTCGATCGTCGTCTTCCAGAGTTACCACGACCGTTCGAATCCGGGTAGGTTGACTGCCGAAAACCGTCCGCGATTCGCTCTAAAGCGATTCTGACCGCTTGAAATTCGCGTAAGAAACCGTCAAAAAACTCGCCGATTTTCATCGCACTACTCCTAATCAACGTCATCTGCGTCGCTGAGATATGCCGTCTCGGCTAACCCCTTGATTTCTCTCAAAAAGTCGACGGTTGTCACGTCGACGCAAAACAATTTTTTGCGTCGATCCTTGCGTCGACTGCGTCGACTTGATACTCACGCCGCGTCGCAAACCTATGACCTTGAGCGTTGTCTTACGACGAACCCCGCCGCCTTGCGTCGTAATTATTTCTCTATTCTTTTCCATTACTTATTGCTCTTTCACGGTATCCTCGTCGCAGTCGACGCTGGATTCGGTACTTTTCACTATCGTAATCGTGCGGCGTCTTCCTCGATTCCAATCCAACTGGATACCCTCATCTCGAAGTAATGGAGCGATTCGCTTCAAGGAAGAGGAAAGGCCCCGCGCGTTCTTGGGCCATCCACGACTATTCGCAATATTTTCCGGTTGTCCTTCGGTTAGCTGCGCAAGCATATCGGTTGCGGTTCCGGACCATTCACTCCGATCTTTCATGAACTGTTTTACGGCGACTGCTATGCAATCGGATTCAAGTAATTCGCCTCGCAGGCTCTCCTGAGTCTTCCTATACGAAGCCTCGAAGCTACCCGGTTCCCATCCCATCGGTTTTTCCGCCGCAAAACCGAGACGCGCGAATTCGATCATGCGACATTGATATCGAAGCTCGGTTGTTGCGCGCGGTAATTCGAGGAGCGCTTGAGAGAGTACATCGAATAAACGTCCTAAAATGCGAGCTTTCGCTTTTTCGAACTCGGCAAGTAACTCGTTGCCTCTCCGGTTCTCCTTCGGAATCGGCGATAATACGAGAACAAGTGCACGATCTCCGAGATCCGCTTTGCGAATTATCTCGTCGATACCGTTCAGTATCATAGGTCGCATGGCGTCGAAAACCTTCTCCTCGGAGTCCGAGTAAAGCGCTCGTGTCGCAAACCCCCCGCCCGTGGTAATTCGACACAGCGCGTCGGACAACCATTGCGGGATAGTGGAAATATTATCAAATACAAGGAGCCAATTATTGGTCGCGCTTATCATCAGGTCTCGCTCTTCGCGAGGTAGACTCCGCAACGGCGCACCCGTCGGGTCTACGAGTTCTTTAACGACGCGAGCTGTTGTGCTCTTTGCCGATCCCTGTTCTCCTTGTAATACCAGAATCGGACACGGATAACCTAACCGGTTCAGGCAAATTGGAGTCGCAGTTACTCGAATCCGGCGAACCGGTCGATTCGTGCGAGCAGAGTTACTCGGTCAAAGGGTCGCGTTAATTTAACATTCTCGCGCGATATTCAATCCGTGTATCGATTTGGCACCGCGTGCAACTAATTGACAGTAATTTAATGTTTTGGTTGGCCTCGGAATGATTTAGAGCGCAATCGACACGAATCTTTTATTTACACGCGGTGCCTTAGACAGATAGAACGAAAAAGCGGAAACCGAGCTTCAGAAGGTCGTCGAAGGCTGGGGCGATTATCTGCTCTACAGGCACGCCGATCCAACCGAGAATCGTCTACGGGCGTGGATGCGTTGCAGCTTTCGGATCTTTCGGCTGTGGCTACCCGGAATAGAGAAGCGAAACAACGACGGGTTCAGCTCCTTTCGGATACTCGATGTTCGGCAGTTGCCGCCCGAGTTTGTGATCGCTGAACACGGGTTACGAGGTATTAACTCCCTTACGTTCTTAGTATCTACGAATGCATTCGCGGATCGGTATCCCGTCAATGGTATTCTTATAATTTTTCAAACCATTCCTCGTCGATGCTGACTCTCTCGACGAGTTCTTTTTTTAGACCAAGGCTGAGTTCATTTAGTTTATCGGCGAGTTGATCGCCATCAACCAAGTCAATAGGGGGAGCGCCATCACGAGTCGCTTCCTTTGTCGCAGCAGGGCTGAAAGTGCCCGTCGTAATGAATAGCCCCTTGTCCGCACGACCAACCATAGCCCCTCGAAAATCGCGGATTGCTCCAGCGGGGACAGAACCCTGGTACTTCTTACACTGGAAGATGACGTGAAAACTCATGAATCCATGAATTCGCGCGATGCCTTTCCCGTCGATTCCTCCGTCTCCGGTTCTTCCGGTCACTTCAACCTGAACGAATCCTGATTCACGTAAAAGGCGCTGAGCTAATCTCTCAAATGCGTCCGAGGAAAGTTCTTGAGTCAAGATGTGATGAAGTCGAGCGCGCCATTCGTCATCTTCTTCCGGCGCACTTTCGTTTTCGTTGTCCTGCTTCTTCCTCTTTCGTTTTTTCTCCGGCGGTTCTTTCTTGTCTTGGTCGCGGACGGAGCGAACCACGTCCTGAGGATCGACTTCGGTGACCTCTTTGGCTTTTGTCGTCAGCGCCCATATACCGCGAGATGAGTTTTCTACGAGTCCATATTTCTTGAGGTAAGTCCTCGCCCACGCCAATCTGTAACCAACCTCGGTTTGGCTGCTGTGTCCTGGATCATGTAATTTTGCGAGAATGTCGTCGGATATTTCTTCAATTTCCACAACCTTTTCGTAGATCTCATCCACTGATCCAGATCCGCCAAGTCGACGAAGGGCCTCGATCAGTGGGTTCATTAATCTGTCAAATGTCGGCATAGTGTTCATGTCTTAACCCTCGCCTAATGGATCTATTTCTCGACCGTGACAATCCGCGATCGCGTTCGGATATACGCTATAGAACCTTTCCGTTATTCCCTGGCGTTATTTTTGCCCCTCTACGATTTTAATCTCTTCCTCCGTCAAGCCGTATAGTTCGTAGACGAGTCGATCGATATGGGCGTCGGTAGCGGCAATCTGACGCTCGATCGCGGTCTTTTCTTGCGGCGTGCGAGCGGTGGTTTGTTGCTTATGCAGCTCTAGCATTTGCTCCACTAGCGTCACTATGCGGTCGTGGCTAGCACGCTCAGCGGAATTTGCAAAATCAATGCGGCGAATTACTAATTTAGAAACGCTATTCCAGAAGTACTCGTATATTCCCCCTCCCTTTAGCTTACCAATGCCGCGAAAGCGAATAGTGAGCAATCGTGAATTCAACAAACCGAGTAAATATTTTAGGGACTCTGATTGGTCGTTCTCGAAAAGCACGATAGTATCCGTCAGTCCGATAAATCGGCCATCCTCTACTAATGCAAAACGATTCTCTCTCGCTAGAAATGGACTAACGAGTCGAGATCGTGAATAGAACTCGCGGTGAAGCGGCCAAGTAAATCGCCACCATTCGCAATTGCCCCTCTTGTACGCCGCACGCCCTTTAAGCTTCTCAGAGCAATTCTGGAAGTGGATCTTCAATCGGGTTGGTAGCTTATCGAAATCTTCGACTTCCTCGACGTAAAGCAAAACCTCTTTTCTATCGAGAATTTCGAAACGTTGTATATCGCTGTTTGATGCCCTGAACCGGTACATTCGATCGGGTACTTTCCACGAGCGCATTTCGCTGAGTGTACGTCCGCCAAAAACGTCGTTGCATCCGGTCTGCATTCCTTGTCCGATGTGCAGAATCTTGCCAAGCGGATCGCCCGCCGCATCGATTTTGGCGTTTAGCGCCGCTATATAGGGAGGAGCGAAAGTCCACACATTATCGGAAAGCGTTTTTTGGGGAACTCTGTAGTGCTCAAACACGTTTGAGTCTGCGAGCATGGTTTAAATCGGACGGCTAGGCAATTCCTCTAGCACTAGCCTATAAACGCTCAATACCGTATTGAGACGTTCGCCTTTTTCGATCTGCAACACGCAAGTAGTGATACCGACGCCTTTGAATACTTGAAAATTACGAAAGTCTACAATTTTCGAAACCGCACGTTTAGTTGCTAAGAAGCCACGGAGCTTATTCGCTTTAAAAGCCTCAAGGAAAGCACGAGAAACAATAAAACCCACACGGTCCTTGGAAATCTCGTAGGCTTTCGCGATGAAATAGAAAAGGATGTCGGTCTTATCATTGTAAACATGGGGATATTGGAGCTTTATGGCCTTAAGCTGTACATCGCCCTTGCCCCAGGTATCATCGATGTTCAGATACGGAGGATTCCCGATCACCACATCAAACCCACCCGCCTTAAAGATTTTGGGGAACTCTGCCTGCCAATCAAAAACGTTAATACGATAACGCTCTTCCTCTCCGAGAAACGGTAACTCCGTCTGTCGATAGAAATCCGGACCGATCAGCGAGTTACCACACTTGATGTTGTCCCCGAGATCGGGCAGCGCTCGTTCGCGCAAGAACTTCAAGGTCGTCTGTATACTCTGCTCGGTTTCACCCTCCAACACTTTGAGTAGCAAAGAGAGCTTCGTGACCTCGACTGCCTGAGAATCGATGTCTACGCCATATATGTTGTTCAATAAGATCCGCTTGCGTTCGGCGACGGTGAGTTTGTAACCGATCGAGTTTTGATAGAGAGCTGGACTTTTTCCTTTAACCCATTTTTTTGGATCGTTTTTTGAGTACCATTCAAGGTGCCAGTCGAGTAGGTACTGGTACGCGCCGATCAAAAACGACCCCGAGCCACAAGCCGGATCGAGCACGCGTAATGTCGAGACCTGTTTAGGCGTCTTTTTTTCGACGAGCTTTTCCACTGTATTTCGCACGATGTAGTCCACGATGTACGTGGGCGTGTAGTAGACCCCACCGGCCTTCTTGACCTCGGGCTTGTCATCCACTACGGCGCGGTGACCCTCAGTTAAACGAATGACCTTGCCGAGAAATTGTTCGTAGACCTGGCCGAGTATGTCCGCTGATAGAACGGAAAACTCGTAGGGGCTATCGGGATAATAAAGGCTGCTTAGAATGTCTCTCAGTACCTTGTCGTCAAGCTCAAGCGTTAGGGTTAATTCGTCAGGAGCCTCGTGGCGATTCTTTTCTGTTTCAAAGTGAAAGAGGCCGGAGTTGTAGCGGGCATCAGCAGCCGTAAATAGCTCACACAAGCGCGGATAAACGCGGCCGCCGCTAACCAGCGCTTGAAGGCGGCCGTAATCCTCGATGCCGCGATCCTCGCAAATGCGCAAAAATATAATGCGATCAATGATGCGCTGGACCGAAAAGTTTAGCTCGCGCTGGGTAAGGCGCGGGTTGCGTAAAGCAAGATTGCGAGCAAGCTCGATACGCCAGCCCTCGATTTCAGCGAGAAAGGCCGCATCGACCTCGGCGGTACCCTTTTTTCCTTTCTTCGATTCGGCAAATTTGTCAAAGGAACCTTTGAGAACCGCGTCTCGGGAAAAGCGTTCGGCGATCCAGTCCCACTTCTCTTCATACTCGCGATAATTGCATATGAAGATACGCGCTGTGGCTGCCGGGTCGTCCTTGCTCGGTTTGACGCGGCAATCGTAGACCGCGAACTCGTCGAAGTCACTCAAGATACTCAGTGGCAATTTTGCCGACCAAGCGTAGCGCCGAAGTTGAAAAGCAGGGCCGACGTTTCGCTTGATATCCACCGAGGGTTTCTTCGCTTCAAGAAAGAATTTGCGCGCGCCACCGATCCGAAAGCAATAGTCAGGCGCCTTGGTCATACCGCCGACACGGATAGCATCCTCGTGGATGACGTCTTTATAAGCTTCGGCGTAGCCTTGCTCGTTGTCGATATCCCAACCGAGCGACTTGAAAAACGGGTCGAGGAACTCGCGGCGAAGCTGGGTTTCTTTGTAGTTGCCGCTTTTGTAATCGGCCAAATTCTCTTCAAGACGGCTGACAAGCTGTCGGATGATGTCAGGTGGGACCATGCCTTTGTCTCTCAGAAGCTATTCTAACATCGACCGCGGTTATTGTTTCTTTTTTCTGCCAGTCACGGGCTTTGTTGACGCGCCAAAACGCCTTCTGATTTTGTCGTGCGCAATGGTTTGATCGCGCTCGGATTCGAGGAGACCTCGTTCGACCTTCGCCAGGAAATCTTGACGTTCCGTCGCGTTGTCACCAGTTGCGTCGGTCGACAAATCTCGAACGGTTTCGGTAACTCTTTCTTCAGAGCACCGCTCTCTCATTTTTTTATCCCTCCGCGTCAGATCCTCACATTTGCCGGTTTTGATGGTAACGCTTTTCGCAGCGCGTGAAGCATAGGGATTCCGACAAACGTTGGCCTTCGAGAAGTCCAGTTCTGGGATCTCCTTGAGAGACTTGGCTGACGGTTCCCGCTTCGAAACCCTACCCCCACCTTTATTGCTCTTACTCATCATTCCGATCGGTGCTGACTATTAATAGTACGATGTGCTAAGCCGTCTTGGCTCCTGCGAGATCAAGCACTTTGGCCTGAACCGATTCCAACACGGAGTCTCGGATGAAAGTGCTTGCTTTAAGGATTTCAATACCTATCAACGCTCCTTTGGCATTGAGTTCCGCCGTAATATTGGGGCTAACCTCTACACTGCCCGCTTCGGATTCATCCGATATGGCAAGATGAAGAACGTCGTCCTTTTCGAAGTGTGCCATACGTATCTTACTCATTGGTTAATCTCCCCGATTTGAGTCGAGAACCGAACGTCTTTTCTAGACATCGTCGATACGATCAGTCCAGTGGCCGGGACGCCTTTTCTCATGCGTAATTGCAATGATAATAACTTCCGTTTCGCGAACAGTGAAAAAGATGTGGAAAGGAAAACGCTTCAGTTTCGCGCGCCGTATATCGAACGGAACATCAAAACCGATTACTAGCGCTCCCGAATGGGGAAACCTTTGAATCCTTTCGAGTCGTTGCCGAAAACTGGCGATGAAATCTTGAGCGAGTTCGATGTCTTGAACGTCGTCACGGTACCAACGAACTGCTTCTAAGTACTCTCGACGTGCTATAGCGAGAAATCGATAGCGCATCATCGATCGAGCATACGAAGCGCTTGTTGTTCGACTTCGTCTAAGTCGTAAAGCTCTGCGGTCCCTTCATCGAGGGACCTAATACGATGAGAGATCTCGGCTCGCCATTCGGAAGAGAGTTCCTCAACATTTAGAGTTTGCAGACTTTCGATCTGCTCGTAAATCCATATCCGGTCGCGATTGGATAGTCTGCGGATAACCTGCAATGCCTTCTCGGCGTACGGGCTGGGTTTAAAGTCGTCTGCTGGCGTGCTGCTCATAGTTTCTACTTTACACCAAGAACACTCGAACGACCAGTGCGTAGTTTTCAATAAGTAACGATTCCTCAACGAAATCACACCAGAAAACAAACCATTCTCTGCTGAAACCAGAACGGCTCGCCATTCAACTCCCGTGTTTCTCTTGATCATCCGCAACCTCCGCTACGATTAGACTAGCCGCTAACTCGACTGCGTGAGCGATTACGAACTCTTTCTCGGCAGAGAGCACCGCTTCGGCAAGCGCAATCGGTCGAGACTGAAGCACGGCCTCTGCAAACGCCCGGATTTCCGACAGCGACAACGTTTCCCCATCCGCAACCCGGCGCAACAGATCTTTAGCATATCTATTCAATTGGGCCCAAATTGGGCCCAAATCGCCGTAAGTCTTTGATATTATTGAATTCACCAAAGGCTTCCTAAACCGCAGGTCGGCAGTTCGAATCTGTCCGGGAGTGCCGGGGAAAAGCTTTTATATTCAAGTAGTTATAGTTACATAGGGTCGGGTCGAGAAAGACGCAGATCCGCGCGTGGCTACCAAAATGGCTACCTCGATTCGCGCGAACCCCGTTTTTTTCAAAAGGGGAATCTTTTCTTTTTGGTGTTGATCGGTCTATTCGGCTGCACATGGCAAACCGAGCCCGAGCCGTACCGCGAAAAACTATCTACTGACATCGTCGCCGACCTTCTGATCGACGAATATGAGGTTCGATTCGACGACCTATCGGACCGTTGCAAAGAGCACCTTCACACCGTCGTCTATGTCGGACGTGGCGAGCGAATCTATCCGGATAGATCTTTCGCCCTTGGCATCCAAAGCTTAGACGCATTTGGTGAGCACTGGTATGACGGTGTCTCTTACATCTGGTTAGAAAAGTCGCTTACCGCGACTAGCTATAATACGTTTCTCGTTCACAAGCTGATCCACGCCCTACTGGCCTGTAAGTCCGATCCCAAAGGTATCGGAATAGCCGACGGTGACGGCGACCACAACGAGCCGGATATGTGGTGTACGACGGGTCACGGGTGTCGCTGGGACGGCAGGGACAACGCAGACAGCCTTGAGTACGCGGTCGCGGAGATGGTTCGGTATTGGCACGAATCGCCGACTGAATTCGGCAAATAAGAACGTCGAACAGCACGATTAGTTCCCGCCAACTTGCAAAAAGAGTATTATTTACTGCGATGGTTGACACGGGACCGCCTAAGAGCGCTGCGTATCTTCTACAGCAGTATAGCGCCAGAAGCGGAATCTTCAGGAACTCTCGATGAGCTACTATCTTCTAGGAGTCGTTCTATGCAATATCAGATAAAACTCAAAAGAAACGCCGGTATTTCTAGGAAGGAGCTTATAGAAGATCTACTAATGGCTGCGAGAAAACAAAAGACAGATACTCTATCGATGGCCGAGTACAAGCGAATAGGGAAGTTTAGTCCAAATGCTTATAAAAGAGCATTTGGTAGTTGGAACAAAGCCTTACAACACGCCTGTCTAAGAATTACAAAAAGAGGGAATAACGCAATCACTGAACAAGAACTTTTACGTGACCTTAAATCTGTCTCAAAAAAGTTAAACAAGAGTAGCCTGACTATGGATGAATACGAAAAAGTCGGACAATACGATCGCGGCTACTATAAACGAAAGTTTGGTGGCTGGAATAAGGCATTGAGTGAAGCTGGCATTAACATTAGGAAGAGAGGAAACAACACGATTACCAATGACGAGCTTTTCCATAATCTTGCGTCGGTTTGGGAAAAGTTAAAAAAACAACCGAGTCAAAACGATTTAGATGGGGAGGAGTCCGATTTCTATGCGATGGCATACAAAAAGAAATTTGGTACATACAATAAGGCGTTGATTGCATTCGGGGAATGGGTCGAGGGTGTGCCTATTACTGAAGAGAGAGGTAACCGGCTTCACGATCGAAAGCGAGGTCAGAACACGAAAAGAGAGATTGGTATACGCTTGAGATTCAAGATCTTAAAACGGGACTATTTTCGCTGCAAAATCTGCGGAACTTCCCCAGCAAAAGATCCGAAGGTGGAACTGGAGGTAGATCATATTGTACCGTGGGCAAAAGGCGGTGAGACGGTACCCGATAATTTACAAACACTATGCTCTCGATGTAATAGAGGTAAAAGCAGTCTTTAAACCCGCGCACCATTCAACGGATTCCTCACAACCGAGTATTTCAACGGGTAGAATGCTACGTACCTACGCTTCTCGCGGCTGTCGGTTTGGCGTGGCGTTAGAGACACTAAGCACCGAGATCGACAAGTAAGCGGTCTCGGGTGACGGGCTTTCTGTGCTCGTCGATAACGATAACCCGAGGAACCTCACGGTTTCGGAAGCACTTGTTAGAGCTGTCATGCTGGTCGCCGCTCGTCGCTTCGAGGCGCCGTTGGGTTCAGCGCTTCGTAACGCGCTCAACCGAGTCTCACTTGAGCTTGACTCTTGGGCGGTAGATGGTTCGGTCGATAAGCAACGTCGGCGTCGAGACTCTCACATCACGTTGAAAAAGAAGGAATGACCGAGTAGAATAGAGTCATTCTTGAAAAGCAACGGCCCGGATCGCTACCCCCCAGCGATTCGGGTTTTTTGTCGCCTGTTGCTATGAAGTAAACGGCTAATCTGACCCATCGTTGCGCGACGGGTTGTCGGGGGCCACAGTCGTTTCCTTCAATTGAAAGGAGGAACGATGGA
>JAFGIB010000110.1 GCA_016929805.1 Deltaproteobacteria bacterium
CATCTACGCCTCCGGCGCGAAGAGCGCGGCGACCTCGGCCTCGCCCTCGCGGGCCAGGAAGAGGTGGATGGACCGGCGCAGCAGCTCAATGCGGCTCTTGAGGCCCAGGCGCTCGCGGGCCTCGTCCAGCTTCGCGACCAGGTCGGCGTCCATGCGCAGCGGCAGGACCTTGAAGTCGAGCGGCTCGCCGTCAGCGCGCCGGCTGTTGCCGCGGGGGCCGACCGGGATGCGACCCTTCTGCGCCTCGCGGATTTTCCAGACGAGGTAGCGGCGATGCACCGACGAAGTTCCGCGCCCGACGATCTCGAGGTAGCGTTGCTGCAGCTCGGGGATGGGGAGCTTGCTGAGCTTGGTCTCGGTCGCGTCGTTGGCCTCCGCGCTCCCCGTCGCCGTCTCCTCGGGCGGCGTCTCGACGGGCGGCTCCTGGGACTCGGCCTCGGTCGGCTCGGGCGTCTTCGCAGCCCGCGCCTCGAGCGCTTCGGTGATGCGCCGGATGAGGTAGGTGCGATTCGGCGCCCTCGTCTCCTCGCCGAGGACCTCGGCGTAGCAAAGCTTAGGGGACGGGGTAAGCTTTTGGTGAGTTTTTGAAAAAACCTAACTCGACCGATAAAGCTTACCCCGTCCCCCCAATTCCACTGGCCAATACCTCACTATATCGGGTAGAATCTATTTGTAGTACGTGCGTCAACACGTACCTCGACGACCCCGACGGTTTGAAAAGCTTATTCGGGGTCGTCTATTTTTATGACAGTTGCTAACAAATACTCAAATTTGCAGACATTTCTCCCCCGACTGACCCACAACAGCAACGCGTATAAATCGTCAGCTACGCCCCCACCTCGTCCATGCCGACTCTGCCCCCTCCTTCGGCTTTATGTGATGGGATGCGATTCTCATTTATCGCGAGCGACGACAAGTGCTGTCGAAATACGAAATGTAAAGAACACACCTATTTGCACAGCCTGGGATTTTTCGGAAAGGTCGAAGACCTTCCCACGGAAGACGAGTTGGTATTGCTGACCATGTGCGGACACGGGCTGGTTTCGACGCGCCGTGTTCGGGATCTGATCAAGCCGAGCCAATCTCAGGGCTAACAGCGTCTCGGAGAGGTGGTCGGCAAAACGTTCCAAGACGGCAAAGCGCTATCATAAGACGCGTTCGTTCGTTGCCTCGGTCGCGATTGTTACTCACGATTCCAACGTTTACCCTGTTCTCCTCCGTATATCACCGACCTCATTCACAACGAATTGCGGTTTTTCCCCCACAAGCGCTTTAGCGAGGTTGCTGATCGCGGTCGATATGATCCGAATTTTTGATTCATTGGTCGTCCCTGCGAGGTGCGGTGTCAGAATTAGATTGTCCGATTGGACCTGCAGAAGGGGATTGTCCGTCGACAATGGCTCCTCGCTAAAAACGTCCACAGCTGCCCCGGCAATGCGGTTTTCGCTGAGCGCGTTCGCGAGCGCTTGTTCGTCGACGATCTCGCCACGCGCGATATTGATCAAAACCGCACTCGGTTTCATCAACGCCAACCGGCGACGGTCGATAAGTGCGTATGTCGCGTCAGTCAGAGGACAGTGCACGCTGACGATATCGGACGCGGACAGTAATTGATCAATCTCTTGGTAGCTCGCGCACAATCGGTTCTCGTCCTCCTTTTCGAGTCGAACCGGATCGGTATAGAGGATATCGACTCCGAAGGCGGTCAACCGTTCAGCAATCGCTCGTCCGATTTGGCCCATCCCGATCAATCCCCAAGTTTTACCGTGGATCTCTACAGACCCGATCTCGAGCTGAAGCCATTGACCCGCGACCGCTGATCGGTGCGCTGTCATTAGATTCTTCAAAAGGCAGAGCGCAACCATGAAGGTATGCTCAGCGGCACTGATCGTATTCGCACCAGCGGTATTCGCTACGGGTATTCCCACTTCGGTGCAGGCGTCAATATCGATATGCTGGTAACCGACGCTCGGCTGCTGGATCAACAAAGCGCCCTTTGCAGCTAGCGCGATTTCGCGCGTTATCTTTTGCTTGAAGGTATAATCACCGAGGATAGCGGACGACCCTTTTACTGCGGAAACAATTTCACTATGCGATAGCGGATTGGCATTAACGATTTCGAGATCAGGCGGAAGGGCGATACCACAATCGCTCATCATACGCCAAATTATCTCTACGGGTAGCGGTGCTAATGATACGATTTTTTCCATCTTTCTTCTCCAAAACCAATCGTTTCGAAACGAACTCGTTTTACCACTCCACGCCGCGCCATTAGCGATCGAGTGATGGGGTCATCTTCGTAGCGTATCGATGGCGCGCTCAAAAGCTTCGGGCAAAGCCGTCTCAAAAGTAAGAACTCACCCGTATTCGGATGCTCCAATCCCAAGACCGATGCGTGATGCGCTTGCCGACCGATGATCCGCGCGGATTCGACCAGCCCTGGGTTGCCGATCGACCGCCCGTAGTATGAGTCGGCTAGTGCCGGAAAGCCCACCTCTGAAAGGTGTACGCGGATCTGATGGGTATGTAAAAAGGAATGAGTATTTCCGATTCACTTAGCGCCGCCATTCTCCAAGACCGCAATCCGATGGGCGGGTGTGAGCGAAGAGCCGCAGCGCGTTGAAGATCGATAACTCATCAATAATACTTTTCGATTCCGCCAAATCCGAATCGCCGGTTCTTTTCCGTCATTAGGATAAAGTACTTCAGCCGTTTCTCAAACACCTCGGGCCGCTTTCGTGCGGCGTCGATAAAAGCGATTCGGATCCGCTTATACGACGATGAAAGACCTTGGAAGTTTTTCCAAGCTTTCTTGTTAGCCTTGAGTTCTTTCAGGATATCTAGCGGGATCTTGAACTCCGCTTCTTCCGTAAGATCGCCGAGTGTTCGCCGCACGTCTTTGACTATCTTTCCCCGCTTGGCTAAAACGACGAGTCTTTCTCGGTTTGCTTGCGAATACTGACTCTTGGGGTTCCTTATTGAAAAGCGTTGGGCGAACCTGTTCTCGTCTACAGTCCGGACCGTGCTATCGATCCAACCGAAACAAAGAGCTTCCTCGACGGCGTCATTGTATGCGATGCGCGGCTTACCCGTGTGTTTCTTGTAGTAAACGAGCCAGATCTCTGTTTCAGATTTGTAATTCTGCTTCAACCAGGCACGCCACTCTTTTCGA
>JAFGIB010000111.1 GCA_016929805.1 Deltaproteobacteria bacterium
AACAATTCGTGGTTGGGTTACGGTTTTGCGGGGGACAAGCCCCCGCGCTACGAGGTTTTTCGCTGTTATTTATAGTTAACGCCTATGCCGTTCAGGGGGGTACTGCTGTTTGACTACGACGGCGGCCAATTCATCCGGTAAAACCGGCACCGGCCCTGCGGGCGCGCTTGGTTTTAGAGCGAGTTTTTGCGCTGTTGATAACCAAGTCGACGATCGGTAGGCACGCAAGGCGAAAGTCATTCGAGCTGTTGATCGCTTACACGGGCTATGCTTGATTGCAGCTCGGCGAAGCTGATCGGTTTTTCGATGATATCGTTTCCACCGGCTTCGAGCAACTCGCTACGATATAGCTGCCCGTAAGCGGTCACGAAGATAATCGGTGTATCAAGCTTGGGAACCGAGGCCCCGTAAAAAGGGATTTTACCCTTATCCAACGTCCCTCTAACCAAACGCGTCAGATCGATGCCGTTCAATCTGGAGCCCCTCAGCTCAATATCCATTAGGATAAGATCGAATTCCCTACCACGATGGATGAAGGCTTCGCAGGCTTCGCGATCGGTAGAGGCAAAAACAAGCTGAAATTGTCTTTCCAACCGCATGCTGGCAACTTGCCGGTTGTCCTCATCGTCCTCTACGTACAAGATCAGCCTCGGCGGACTTTCCGGGGGAAGTGGGCTGAGATAACCCGTGTCGCTAACTGGGACTCGCTTCATGTGATGCCCGCTGTACGCTTGTCGGATAGTAAAGCCGATGCTTTCAACGATCCAGCGTTTTTATTGCTTTCCCTCGGAACCCGAGGAAGTCCCACGAAGAAAGCCGCGCCGCAGTCGATGGCGCTTTCCACCCAGATTCGCCCTCCGTGAAGCTCGACCAAGCCCTTTGAAATCGCCAAACCCAAGCCGGTTCCGCTGTACGCGCGCGTTGAACCGCGGTCGACTTGATGGAATTTTTCGAAAATCATCGCTTGATGCTCTTGTGAAATACCGATGCCCTGATCGCGAATAGAGATTATTATCTCGTTCGGCTGAGTCGCGGCGAGATTCACCTCCACAAGACCGTCCCGGGGCGAAAATTTAATGGCGTTATCGATTATGTTATACAGCACCTGTCCGATTTTCACGCGGTCCGCCACCACGGTACCGAGTGAAGCGCATTCCTTTAGCGATAGACTGATATTTTTCTTCTCTGCTATCGGACGCGTGGATTCGACTACCTCTTTGACGAGATCTAAAGGATCAAACGTCGTGGTCTCCAAATCGGCTCGCCCCAGCTCTAGCTTACTCGCGTACAGCACACCGTTCACCAACCCGAGCAGATGCCGTCCCGCGCTGACCACGGTTTGGAGGCAACTTTGCGCTTTGTCCGGCCTGGCCCGAAACACAAGACGTTGATGCCGCTTAAGTCCTATAGCGCCGCAGACCTCACAGCTCGAGCCGGGGTCGAATAGCTCATCGTCCTCGAGCTTAAATTCAGCGCCGCAAGAATCGCACCTTATCAGATTTATGGAAGTAAAATTCGCGAGTAGCCCCTCTGGAAGGTTGATAATCGCGTTCAGTGGCGTGCGTAACTCATGAGAAATCGAAGCCAAAAATTCGGTCTTCGCTTGATCGCTTCGACGCGCTTTTTCCAACGCGATCATCAGCTCGGCGTTACTCTTGGAGAGATCGCGGTTGAGCGCGTTGATGGCCGTATGCAGGTCGCCGAAGCGTAACAAAAGCACGCCTCCCATCGATAAAAAGAGAGCCGCGATTCCGTACTCGAACATGTACATCGAATTGTGGATACCTAGAGCGACCGATAGATCGTTGGTGGCCGTAATACCCGAGATAACCGTGGCCAAAAGAAACACCTGCCTCCCTCTGACTTGGCACCCCTTGGGCGAGCGGAAATATCGCAGCAGGAAAAGAATGTTGACCGCGAATATGATAAAAAAAAGTATCATCAACAGTTCCGTTATCGCACCGAGTGCGCCTTCGTAATACACGATTCGGTGTTGCAGGATATGCACCTCTTTGATCAACGCGTGCTCCCTGGTCAAGGTTGCGGGACTCTCCCATACGCCGACGGACAAGCCCAATACAGCCATAACAACGCAGGCCAATCTCAGCGTCGCCGGTATCGGCATTTTTAGAAAGTCCCATACGAAGACGATATAGAAAACGCCGAGTATCCCGGCTGAGGCAAGTTGGCCGCGCTGCCAAAAGAAGCCTTGTTCAAACGAGCCGGCATTGTAAAGATTAACAGAGGTAAGGTCATATACGACGACAGCGAGACAGGTAAGACCAAAGGTCAGGTATTCCCTGCGAGCACGCGGCTCCACGACGTTCGCCAAAGTCACGTATAGGCCGATGAAAAGTACCGCCGCGTATCCGGTAATTCCGGCTAGTATCGCGACCGGCACAGCGTGTAAACTCATTGCCATATTATAGCTTGATCAGTCTTTCATAACAACGTGATAGCGTAAGAGCGCCTATCATCTCGCCGGTCAAGGTCCGAGAATTGAGTAAACGAATCGACCGAGCCGATCGTGACTGGGGAAAGAACGTTCTTCGGGATCTATTCGACCCGGTCGGGCAATCATTAGGGCAATCATTAAAACTGAAAGATCGGATGCGCTGATTTAAAACATTTATTTTCGATACGAGACGGAATTAAAAAGACTATCGCTTCTTTTTCAATCAGGTCGATCAATTCGTGGTAAAAGCACCTGAGCTAATTTGACGGTATCGATTCGGATTTTTCGCGGTTCGCGGCCGCAGCGATCACGGATCCCGAGTCGTCGCCGGCACGCCATAGGCACGCAATACGATGAGATCGATACAGCAATGCAAGCCGTCTGCGGATGCGCGGCTCAGGGTCGCGTAATCGTTCATCCCCCGATTATTAAGCTCGCACGCACTCGGCTCCGGCGAGCGCATACAGTACGACGGCCTTCGGCGTAGCGGCCTCCTGCCGGCTTGTGGGAATGGGCCCGCACTCGTCCTCCGCGATGCCTCCCGTGCCCGCGAGATCGATCGACCCGCCTACACCACCCGCCTGCGTAGACCCTGCTGCGCTTGCACCGCTCGCGCCGCCGCCGGCTAATGCCCCGCCGGCTGCTGCGCCATCGCTGTCCGCGTCGCCTATCATGCTCGTCTCGATGCCCGCGTCAGCCGCACCTCCGCCCGTGCCTGATTGGACGCCGGTTGCAACGCCTGCGTCGGATTTCGTTCGGATCACAGTCTGCGGTCCAGCCTCGCCCGCCGCGCTGCCCGTATCATGAACAACTCTAACTCCGCCTCCGCCGGCGCTCGGAGGTACGCCGCTCGAGGTCGCGTTCGGTTCACTTTCGCCCGAGCCGCAGGCGACCATCCACGAGACCGCCACGGCCGGCGCGTATGCTAACGCCCTGGAAATAGCGCTTCGCTGCATAAATTCATAAATTATCCATTTTATTATCGTCGCACCTGTCGTCGTCGACAATAGAAAACCACGTAACATGTCTCATCTATTCCACCCGGCGGGGCCGTGCCATCACCGCTTTCGGCTATACGGCGTCGCGACCCGGCTATTTATCTTAACGTTGCAACCAGCTCATCAGTTTTAAAATGGCTCGCTCGATGCCCGCGCCCACCGCCTTTGGCCCCGGCCCGAGCATATAGGCTGGCGTGGATATAATCTTGTTCTTCTCGTCCACGATGGCCTGATCCACCGGGCATTCGGCGTGCGTGCAGCCCGTACCGCGCACCGCATCGGCGGTGGCCTTATCATTACCGATGGTCAACGTGGCCGATTTGCCCGAGCGCTGCAGCGCCACGGCCAGCACCGCCGGGCTGATGCAGATGGCGACGATCGGCTTGTTCTGCGCCGCGGCCTCGCCCACCAGCCGGACCAGGTCCGCGTCCAGCTCGCCGGCCGTCCCCTTGACCGCGAACTCGGAAAGGTTCTTGGCCACACCGAAGCCGCCAGGAAGCACCAAAGCGTCCAGCTCCGCCATCCGGGCCTGCTTTATATCCTTTATCTGACCGCGCGCTATGCGGGCTGACTCCACCAGCACATTTCGCGTCTCGCCCGTCGGCTCGCCGGTTAGGTGATCGACCACGTGCATCTGTTTCTTGTCCGGCGCAAAGCACCTGATCTCGGCTCCCGCGCGCTCTAAGAAATAGAGGGTCAGCACCGACTCGTGAATCTCGGCTCCGTCCAGGTATCCGCAACCCGAAAGCACAACAGCTACCCTGGCCGCCATTTTTTCCTCCTTATGTTTAGCAAAAAGCGAGCCACCAAGATATCACGTTACGCCCGAGTCCGCCAGCCCAAGCACGAAAACCGGTTGTACAAGATGAATCGGCCGCCGTCGTCGCCAAACAACAGGTTCCCCGTGAATGGATACATGGAACCTCATGGCTTTTCGAGCTATGATGAGGTATAAATCGTTTCGATCCGGGCTGTTGGAGCAAATAGTCTTCGCGGAGTGTACTCAAATGGAAAGCGACGAAATATTAACGACCTTAAAGAAATGTGAGTTGTTCAAACATCTCGATAACGATGAATTGGACACCCTAGCCAAGCTTTGCGCCGTTGAGGAATACGGAGCGGGGGAAACGATATACGGCCAAGGAGAAACCGGCGATCGTTTGTACATCCTATCGAAAGGCCAAGTATCCCTTAACAGAAATTATAAATTGCATACTTCCCGTAACGCCGATGTAGTGGTGTATGTACTGAGAGAAACCAGTAACCGGAGACTAATCGGGGGATGGTGTACCTTGGTAGGAAAAGAACACGTCTTCATGTGCTCAGCCAGGTGCGATAGAGATTCAAGGCTTGTCGTAATCGACGGCAAGTTCATCAATGATCTGATGGCTGACAAACCGGATATTCGCATCAAGATATTGGAAAAGCTGATATTGTTACTTCGCGGTAGATTGGAAAGTTCCTACGAGTCCTTTGAGTCTATTTAGGGCTCGCGCAAAATAAACCTTAACGTTGCAAAAAATCCGTCGGCGTAAACCGCTTTCGCTCGCGAAAAATAGCGCGAGCTAAGGGCGTGCTCACTTTTTTTGGACCTCACTTAGGGTGCACTAAGCTGCGGTCCAAAAAAGTCCCGCGCGTCCTTATTTCATCGCTTTTTTCGCGTTTCCGCTCGACGTTTTTTGCAACGTTAAGGTAAACGATCCGGTTGCGAGAGCGTGGGCGGGCGCGCTCGCGATCGCATCCCGCGGACGCGCTCGGCCTCGTATCGTCTATTTTGCGGAGAGCCCTCACGCAGTACATCCCAGACAAGCCTTTCGTCTTCTTTATCTATCTTAGGGCTCGCGCAAAAATAACTAGACTTTTAGTATCCCATCTCGGGGCCAACTGTCTCATCTCCTCAATCGCGGAATCCTCGAAATAGCGCTGCTATTGTTGCGGTTCCGCTCAGTCGTCGATAAAATATTGGACCCCGAGCTGGGCGCTAAAAATGTGAAATTATTTTTGCGCGAGCCCTTAAAGCGTCATGCCGCCGTCCAGATATAGGGTTTGTCCGGTCATATAGTCCGACGCGGGCGAGGCCAAGTAGAGAGCCAAAAGCCCCACCTCGCGCAACCTGCCTGTACGGCCCAAGGGCGCCTTGCGCGCCGCGTATTCCTCCAGCGCGCGGATTCCTCGCTCGCCGTGGGAAACCGGATCCGGGAATAGGCCCGGCGCGATGGCGTTGACCCGTACGTTATAGGGCGCCCATTCCAGGGCTTGGGTCCGGGTGAATCCCACCACCGCCGCCTTTGCCATGCTGTAGAGCACCGCCTCGCGGCCGCCTCGAAGCGCGGTGTACGAGGAGATGTTGATCACCTTGCCGCCGCGCCGTTCCAGCAGATGCGGTCCCACCGCGCGCGTACAGAGAAGCGCGGCCGTCAGGTTGATATCAACCACGGATTTCAGGTCTCCGTCGGAGATGGTTTCGCCTTGCTTGTCCGGCAGCTTTACCAGCGGCTTGAAGATGGCGTCGCCCAGATTGTTTATTAGCACGTCGATACGGCCGAACTGCTTGATCACGGTATCGACGACCTCTTGCACCTGCTCGCTCCGGGTGACGTCCGCCACGAGCGGCAGGACCCTCCTTCCGCTGGCGTCGCCGATGCGCCGGGCGGTGTCCTCCACGTGCCTGGAGGTAAGCGCATTTAAGGCGATATCCGCACCGGCCTCCGCCAGCACCTCGGCGATCCCCTTACCGATGCCCCGTCCGGCACCGGTGATCAACACGACCTTGTCCGTGACGTCGAACTCTGTGGGTAGCATGTCAGCACCTTTTTCTGTTGAGCGTGGGAGCCGCGAGCATAAACGACGCCCGCTATCTACACCCCTTGATCGATCGATCGACTTCGAGAAGTTCTCATTTACCTCCGGGTTATGCTCATCTCTTTCTTTGTTTATAACTTTTCAAAAAGTGGCGGTTAATCGCCGCGAACCGTCATTTCGAGGAGCTAAAAGCGACGAGAAATCTTTATTTCAGATTTCTCGCTTCGTTCGAAATGACATCTCTGCCGCTACTTTTTGAAAAAAATACGACCGGTTTTTTGTCGCGCTAAGGGCTCGCGCGGCGGCGCCTCGAGCGCGCTACGCAGATGACGAACGCGAGAAGCGAGCAAACGATCGGCGTCTTTGAAAGGTTGTTCGATGCCAACGTGCAACCACAGCCTCCGCCTTCGACATAGGCTCCACGAATCGAACGATCCTTTTTCGGTACGGCCTTTCCGTCGGCGTCGTCGGTCTCGCCATCCGTCTCGTCGGCCGAGCCGCTGTCCGGTCGGCTACTATCCAAGAGGCCACCGTCCCAAGGCCCGCCGTCTATGCCGCCGTCCGCTAGGCCGCTATCGATCCCGCCTTCAGCTACCCCACCGTCCAGACCTTCATCAGGCTCGCCGCTATCCTCTACGCCGGCGTCCGTCGACGGCTCCTCTTCCTCGACACATTCGCCGATGCTGCTGTCGTCAGACGTACATACTTTTCCTTCGGGGCATCGGTTGCCGTCTTCTCCGCGACAGCCGGGCTCACAAACTCCTTCATCCGTGCATACCGAGCCGGAATACAAGCCGCCGCAGTCGCTATCGTCCTCGCACGATTCACCGGTGCGATCGTCCGAGGGATCGTTTGGGTCTCTTTCACCGGAATCGACCTCGCCGTCTTTGTCCGTGTCCTCGTCGCCGTCATTAACACCGCCACCGTCGGTGTCCGCATCAAGGGGGCTCGTCGTCGTGGCTCCCTCATCGCCGTCCGCGATACAGCTCTCTTTGCTATCGTCCGTCGCGTCATCGTCGCAATCCGCGCCCATCTCCGTCCCGTCAAACAAGCCGTCGTCATCGCTGTCCGCGTCGATGACATTGGCGTCGCCGTCTTGGTCCTGATCATCGCTCGGATTGGGCTCATCACCATCGAGCACGCCATCGTCATCGCTATCGGCGTCATCCGGGTCGCTGCCGATGGTGGTTTCCAAACCGTCGCCGAGGCCGTCGCCGTCGGAATCCTCTACATCGTCGTCATCATCGCCGTGACCTACGGTCGGATCGGTTTCTCCGGAATCGAGAATGCCGTTGAGGTTGGCGTCTTCCGATCCATCTATAACCCCGCCGCCGTCGGTGTCGGGATTGAGCGGTGAGGTAGTTGTCTCACCTCCGTCGCTATCGGCGCGACAGTGTCCCGCATCCCGATTCGTGCCGTCTCGATTGCAGCCGTAACCCATCTCCGTTCCGTCCAAGAGCGCGTCGTTGTCACTGTCGACATCGAGTACATTCTTCAAACCGTCACGGTCCGTGTCCTGAGAGGGATTGGGTTCTTCGCCGTCAAGCGCTCCATCGTCATCCGTATCGGCATCGTCCGGATCGCTGCCGAGATAATCCTCGAGGTCGTCGCCCAAACCGTCGCCATCGCCGTCGCCGAGATCGTCATCGTCTTCGCCGTGATCGGCGGTCGGATCGGTTTCGTCATCGTCCAGTCTGCCATTGAGGTTCCAATCCTCCGAGCCGTCGCTCATACCGCCATCGTCCGTGTCCGCATCGAGCGGATTGGTCGTCGTTCCGGGATCGCGGTCCGCGCGACAGCGCGCGAGCGAAACGTCGGTGTCTTCATTCGAGCAATTTTTTCCGAGCTCCGTTCCGTCGAATAGCCCGTCGTTGTCGCTGTCCGGATCCAATGCGTTGATCAGACCGTCTTGGTCGGTGTCCTCGCTCGGATTCAGCTCTTCTCCATCGACGAGCCCATCGTCATCGCTATCCGCGTCGTCGGGATCGGTTCCGATGGCCTCTTCCGCCCCGTCGCTTATCCCATCCGAGTCCCGGTCCGTGCACGTGCCGGGCCCCGTGGCGCACTCGCACGTCTGGGTCGTCTCGTTGCAATCCGGAATCGAGGGATCCTCACAATCGGCGCTTGTGATGCATCCGACACAGATATTGGGACTGCCCGTGTCATCGCACAAGGGCGTATCGCCGCCGCAGTCATCATTGGTTTCGCACTGATCGAGAACGGATTGCGTGGGAGGAGCGCCCGGATCTTCTCCATTGCCGTCCGTGGGATAGTCTTCAGGAGGCGCTCCCAGCTCGCCCCCGGCGTTGATGATCGCTTGGTTGAGAATCGTGCCTGAGGCCGTCTCATCAATGGTCACTTGAAATACGACCTGCGTGGACTCGCCGATCTCGATACGGCCTCCTTGAGACTCGTCCGCGCCCTCGCCGAGGCGCACCGTGACGGTCCTGCTCGAATCGTCGTACTCGGCTTGGTCGTCGCCGGACTCGTCGGTCTTTTCGCCCTCGTTAGCTCCAGAGGCTATCCGGATCGACCCGGGTACATAGGTGACGCCCTCGGGTAAGGCGTCCGTCATCACGGTATTCAAAGAGGGGTCATTACCGGAGTTGACGATATCAATCGTGTATTCGATGACGTCGCCTGGAAAAAGCGCTCCCTCGTTTAGATCGACAAAGGTCTTCTCGGAAGACTCAAAATTGGGCTTGAACGTGGAGATCGAAGTCACGAAGACGGAAAGAATGTAGCGGTCGATGCTGCTCGTCGCTTCAATGGTCGCCGAGGTGTCTCCGGCTTCGATGAGGCTGGTGACATCGATAACGTCGATGTCCAGACCGCTGACGCTTCGCGCCGTGCCTACCAGTTGCGGAAAATCGCCCGCTACCGATACGGCGGTACCGAGATACGAGCGCGTCCCATTGAAGAAGTTATTCTCTGGATTTAAAGCGTCACTCAAGACGGTGTCGTTAAATAGTAGCGAATCCCCCTGCCACCCCTCTTCTCCTTCGACCGTGACCACCCCGAGCTTGGCGTCGTAACCCGCTGTAGGAACTAAAAACCCATCGAGCGTAACGTTCTGATCGATATCGTAATCGACTAGATCGAGACCGTGAAACAGCGCGAGGTTACGCGGCGGATCGCTCTCCAGCTCATAGAATACCACCATCCACCAACCGACGGCCGGCCCTTCGTCGTTTCGATCTCGTATATCGATGCTGTCTACTTCGCCTATGCGATAAGCGCCCGCCCCATTCGCCTGTACAAGCGCGGTGACGTCGGCAAGGGACATATAGTAGAAGTTTTCGCTAAGCGTGTCATCCGAGGTGAATGACCCGTCGCTCGAAATCAGCGTGTCGAATACCGAGGGTCTCTCGACGCGGACCTCGTTGTCAGCGCTGTCTATGTCGATATAGCCCGCCCAATAGAGAAACGCGTGGGTGACCTCGGCGTTCTCGGGCAAAACCAACATCGCCGTGCTTCGGGCCTGATCGGGCGCGATATCGGTATCCGCCGCGGCGCTGCTATCTTCAGAACGCCAGAACACGTCTGGAGCGCTATCACCGAGGTAGCTTCCGCACTCCCCTACGGTTCCGGTTCCCGCCGCCGGATCGGGTACGGGTGTGGTGCCGGAATCGTCGCATTCCTGTCCGAGCGTATTGCCGATAATGGTAAAGTCGCCGTGCTGGTCTACTTGGATGTAGAGGCTCGGCGCGGCATGAGCGCGTACGCTGATAAGAGAAAATAGCCCTGATATAACGAGACCTAATAGCACAAAAGGACGTCGCATAATTAACCTCAATAAAGAAATAAACCGATGATACTCTCCGTTTGGGGTGGCGCCGCCACCCTGCTTTTCTATTCGCTTATTCGCTCGCCATTTTGTTCCAAGATGTGAAACTCGACGCGCCGGTTTTCAGCACGACCTTCCTCGGTTTCGTTTGAGTCGATCGGCCGGTCGAAACCAAATCCCTTTGCGGTCAATCGCGAGCTTTCGATTCCCTTATCGACCAGGTACTTCATCACCGAATTCGCCCGTTTCTGACTCAACTTGATATTGTAGTTTCGTCCACCGCGGGAGTCCGTGTGGCCTTCGATATTGACCTTTTTTATCTCTGGATGCTCTTTTAAGATTTTCGCCACCTCATCGAGCACAGGGAAGCTCGACTCGAGAATCTCAGCTTTCGCCGTGGCGAAATTGACTTTTTCGAGAATCCGAATCTGTTCCTTCGTTATGACGGCCCTGGGGCATCCGTGCTTTTGGGGATCGCTATTCGGCGGACCCGCGACCTCCGGGCAAGCGTCTTCTCGATCGATAATGCCGTCGCCGTCGCTATCCTTGGGAGCGGGACAGCCGTTGGTCGCCGGGTCATCCGTGGCAACGCCGGGCTCATCCGGACAGGCATCTTCTCGATCGATAATGCCATCGCCGTCTCTATCCTCGGGAGCCGGGCAGCCGTTGGTCGCCGGGTCATCCGTGGCAACGCCGGGCTCATTTGGACAGGCATCTTCTCGATCGATAATGCCATCGCCGTC
>JAFGIB010000112.1 GCA_016929805.1 Deltaproteobacteria bacterium
CCGGCTTTCGTCCTCGCGCCGGCTCGTCAGGTACAGCAAGTACCATCCTCGCCGGCGCTGCGGGCGCGCTCGGTTTTACAGGCGAATCGGCCGCCGATTTGTTTGCCGCCCTGAACGCTTACAAACAGAGAAGCTTCTCTCCGATCGGGAAACCACGAAAACGGCCGATCGCGTCGTCGACGCCGATACTAAAAGACAGGGCTTCAGGCCGCGATCGCCCAATCGAGAGCCTATGCGGCGATCCGCGCCGCTTCGCGGTTCACGCGATCCCGTAACGCTTTAGCTTTCGAATAAGAGTCGACCGATGGATCCCGAGGTCATCGGCGGTGCGAGAACGATTGCCGCGGTTTCTCTTCAGCGCTTCTTGAATCGTCGATCTTTCGGACTGACTTAAGGGATTTAAGGGCACGACCATCGCTCCATTGCTGCCGGCCGCGGCGCCGTTTTCCTTACGGTGGTTTCGCGAGTAGATAAGGGAATTCGGCAAATGCTCGCATCGAATGGTTTTGCCTCGACAAAGGATAAAGGCCCGTTCGATGATGTTTTCGAGCTCGCGGATATTGCCGGGGAAGGCGTAATCTAAGATGTAAGCGAGCGCGTCCTCTGATACTCGTTCGATCAATCCGCCCTTGATGCTGCGAAAGCGCCTTATGAAATGGTCGACCAGCAACGGGATGTCCTCGGGTCGCTCAGACAGCGGCGGCAAATCGATCTGCATGATATTGATTCGATAGTATAAATCCTGGCGAAAGGTTCCCTCCTCGACCATCTGCTCAAGGCTGCGGTGTGTTGCCGAGATGACGCGAACGTCGGCTCGCGTCGCGTAGGTCGCCCCCAGCGGCTCGTAGACCCGTTCCTGCAGAAAGCGCAACAGCTTGACTTGTACGTGTAGAGCCAAATCGCCTACCTCGTCGAGAAAAAGCGTGCCGCCGTCAGCTTGAGCGATTCGACCGGGCTTATCGCGCTTGGCGTCGGTAAAAGCACCTCGTATATAACCGAATAGCTCGGACTCGATGAGCGTGTCCGGCATCGCCGCGCAATTGACGGCTACGAACGGTTTATCCTTGCGACCGCTCTGATGATGGATCGTCTTGGCGAGCAACTCTTTACCGGTTCCCGAAGCGCCGCAAATCAAGACCGTGCTGTCGCTTTGAGCGATTTGTGGCAACAGCTGAAAAATCTGCCGCATTTTTTCGCTCTTGCTGATGATATCGTCAAAGCGGTAACGGCCGTCGATCTGTCGTTTGAGATCCTCCAGGGATGAGAGATCTTTAATGACCTCGATACCTCCCAGTATCTTTCCCTCTTTGGTCGCCAGAGCAGCGGTAGAAACCGCGACCGGAAGAAAACGGCCGTCCTTGGTCTTGATACGCACGCGGCGGTCGAGCACGCGCCGTCCCGACATCATCGTCTTTCGTAGAGGACAGTCGCTGGTGCATAACTCCGTGCGAAAGACGTCAGAGCACTTCTTGCCGATTACGTCCGTCGCCCTGTATCCGGTGATCTCTTCAGCCGCGCGATTGAAAACCGTGATCAAGCCATCCTTGTCGATCGTGAAAATGCTCTGATCGATGACGTCCAACAAAATGGGGAAGTAACGGTTATCGAGTTGCCCCATGCGACTACCTTTGTTGCATCAATAAAGTGTCGCGTAATAGAAACATAGTGTCGCGCGACACTGTTGTATTCCGCGTCAGTACCGGCGGAATCGGCGGTAACAAGTAGCGTACAAATGAATGCACGCTCGCACTAATAACTGTTTTATTCATATGCTGCCACAGCATTATTTGTGCCGGTTAGTCTGGCACGATGGATGCAAATGGCATTCGACGAGAGCTTGTCTCGCGGCTAGCGCATCTGTCGCATCGCGATAATAAAAAGATGCAACACGCGAATGCGAAACGCAAGCAACGTGAGGATCAAGGTGGCGCTGACAACGCGTTCCGGCGCTGCTTAGTTGGAAAAGACGCTGTCGGGACAACCTTGAGCAAAGGAGCGATCGATGACCGCCGTGATACCTATGTTAGAGCTGACCGACCTCATACTGGAAATCGGCGGGATCGATCTATTGACTTGCATGCAGTGCGGAACATGCACAGGGGTATGTCCTTGGCCGACGGTGAAGGCGTTTAGCCCGCGTCGCGTCATTCGCTTGGCGTCGTTGGGGCTGGAAGGCTACGAGCAAGAGGATCTCTGGAGGTGCGTCACCTGTAATAGTTGCGTAATTCGTTGCCCCCGTGGCATCGACATCATCGACGTCATGCGATCGACTCGGTCGGTCATGATCGAGGCCGGAACCTACCCCCAGACCTATAACGCGCCGCTCGGCAATCTACGAAGCGAGGGCAATCCCTGGTCCGGCTTACGTAAGGACCGCGCGAGCTGGTCTAAGGATCTCGCGCTTAAACCTTTCGACCGGGATACGGAATACCTTTACTTTACCTGCTGCACACAGGCCTACGACCCGAGAAATCGCAAGGTCGCTCGAGCCTTAACCTGGTTACTGCAGAAGGCCGGCGTTGATTTTGGCGTGCTCGGTGAGGCCGAAAGCTGTTGCGGCGATCAGGCGCGCAAAGTCGGTGCCGGGGATGTGTACGGGCAGTTGCGCGAGGCGAATCTAGCGCTCTTTCGCGAGCACGGCGTGGAAAAGATCATCGTCGCGTCGCCGCATTGCATGCAGGCGATCAATCTTGACTACGCGGGCGAGTTACCGCTAACGGCGATTCACTATGCACAATTGTTATCCCGTTTGATCGAAGAAGGAGCGCTTACACCTCGCACAAAACCGGACGCAACGGTGACCTATCACGACCCGTGTTATCTCGGGCGTCACGCGGGAGAATACGAAGCGCCGAGAAAGGTTTTGCGCGCGATACCGGGCATCGAAATGGTCGAAATGCCGCGAAACCGCGAAAACAGTTTGTGTTGCGGTGGCGGTGGCGGTGGGCTGTGGATGGATGTGCCGACCGAAGAACGCTTTGCGGTGCTGCGAATCCGCGAGGCCCAAGAAGCGGGCGCGAACATCATCGCCACGGCTTGTCCCTATTGTACCTCGATGCTCGAGGACGCGGTCAAGGTGCTCGATTTGGAGGATCAGATCGCGATTAGAGATATCGCGGAGTTAGTATACGAATCCGTGGTTGAAACAGGATAATAAAATGAGCGAGAAGATCGGTTTTTATATTTGCCATTGCGGCATCAATATCGCTCACAGGGTACGGTGCGCGGAAGTTGCCGAATTTATCAGCACTATGCCCATGGTGGCGGTGTCCAGAGACTACCTATTCATGTGCTCCGACCCGGGGCAAGATCTAATCGAAAAAGATATTAAGGACCACGGTTTGACGCGCGTCGTGGTAGCGTCGTGCTCGCCGCGTATGCACGAGAACACCTTTCGCAAGGTCGTAGCGCGCGCGGGTCTAAATCCGTTTCGCGCCTTTCACCACGTGTGCGTGCGCGAGCACGTCTCCTGGGTGCATACGGATAATAACGAGGCGACGAGCAAGGCGAAGATGCTGTCGCAAGCCGGAGTCGAGCGCGTCGTTCAGCAGCGCGATCTGTATCCGGGCCGTTTCAAGGTCAATCCGGCCACGCTGGTCGTGGGTGGGGGTATCGCGGGCATGCAGGCATCGCTCGATGTCGCGTCAGCGGGATATCAAGTCTATCTGGTGGAAAAAGCGCCGACCATCGGCGGGCATATGCTCCAGTACGACAAGACTTTTCCCACGTTGGACTGCGCCGCGTGTATCGGCACGCCTAAAATGGTTTCCACGGGACAGAATCCGAACATTACCCTGATGACCCACAGTGAGGTAGAGGAGGTTTCCGGATTCATCGGCAATTTCGACGTCAAGGTCAAGCGACACGCGCGCTACGTGGACGTTGACAAGTGTACCGGCTGCGGCGACTGCCAGACCCACTGTCCTATTTCGTATAATCCTTATTTCGAGAAGGGCGCGGCCAAAATCGAGATCGAAGAGGAACGGGAGGCCTGCGCCGCCGCTATCATCGAGCGCAACCAGGGCGAGAGGGGCTCACTGCTGCCGATCCTCATCGACCTAAATATGACGCTGGGATGGTTGCCGCCCGAGGTGCTGCGATACGTATCCAATCAGCTTCAGGTTCCGCTGGCTGAGATACTGCGCGTGGCGACCTTCTACAACTTCTTCAGCCTTGTTCCGCGCGGACGGCACACCGTCAAGGTATGCCTCGGAACGGGTTGTTTCGTCAGCGGCGGTAAAAAGATCTTGAGCCATCTCGAACGTAAGCTCGGCGTCATTGCCGGCGAAACCACCAAGGACATGCGGTACTCGCTAGAGGTCGTCCGCTGTCTCGGGTGCTGCGCGCTGGCGCCGGTTGTGGGCATTAACGACGACGTATACCAAGTGGATGATCTCGATAAGCTGCCGAAGATTATGGCGGGCTACGAGTAGGACAAGGCAATCGCAAGGCGCTTTTTCTTGAAAGACCAGACGGAGATTTTTGGATGACGAGGGTTACAACGCGCGAGGAACTAAATACGCTGTATCAACAGGGGCTCTCGCTGATCTACCCGAACAAAACCCGCATCGCCGTGGGCATGGCGACTTGCGGGGTCTCGTCGGGAGCCAACAAGGTCTATGAGGCCGCCCGCCAAGAAATGAAAAATTCCGGGCTCGATGCGGTGCTGACACGGACCGGATGTATCGGGCTCTGTGCTCGTGAGCCTTTGATGGACGTATCGATAAGCGGCGGCCCGCGCTTGATTTACGAACGCGTAACGGCTGAAAACGCTCGGCAAATCGTCCGCTCGCTCGCCGCGGGAAAGATTCCGGACCAAGGCGCGCTGTGCCGTATCCGCAACGACGCATCGTTGATCTCACAACACGTAAAAACCTATGACGAGGGCAGTAACGGGCTTGCGAAAGTGCCCTTTATCGATGAGGTGCCTTTCTTCGCCAAGCAAGTGCGCGTCTCGCTGCGCAACAGCGGATTTATCGATCCGGACTCGATTCTCGAATACATCGGCCGCGGTGGCTTCGCCGCGCTGCTCAAGGTGGTGTCCGAAATGTCGCCCGAACAGGTCATCGATGAAGTCAGCGCCTCGGGTCTGAGAGGACGCGGGGGGGCCGGATTCCCCACGGGTATAAAATGGAAATTCTGTCGCGACGCTAAAGGAGAACGCAAATACGTCATCTGTAACGCGGACGAGGGCGATCCGGGCGCATTTATGGATCGTAACATCCTCGAGGGCGATCCCTTCTCGGTGATCGAGGGCATGATCATCGGCGCATACGCCATTGGCGCCGACAAGGGCTATATCTATTGCCGCGCCGAGTACCCGCTGGCGCTTAAGCGCCTTAGGGCGGCGATTCACGAGGCCTACGAGCGCGGGTTTTTAGGACAGGACATCACGGGCAAGGGATTCTCCTTTGACCTGGCGGTAAGGGCGGGGGCGGGCGCTTTTGTCTGTGGTGAGGAAACCTCTTTAATGGCCTCTATCGAGGGTACGGTCGGAGAGCCGCGCACGCGACCGCCGTTTCCCGCGGAAAGCGGATTGTGGGGATTTCCAACCAATATAAACAATGTAAAGACTTGGTCGCACATCGCTCCGATCATCGCTCGAGGTTCTTCCTGGTACGCTTCGATGGGAACGGAAAAAAGTCGCGGGACAACGGTCTTTTCGCTGGTCGGTAAGGTCCAAAACACGGGTCTCGTGGAAATTCCATTAGGGCTGAGCTTGCGCGAGATGATCTTCGAAATCGGCGGCGGTATTCCGGACGGGCGCAGCTTCAAAGCCGTGCAGACCGGCGGTCCCTCGGGCGGCTGCATTCCCGAGCAATTCCTCGACACCGCCATTACCTACGAATCGCTGGGCGAGCTGGGATCGATTCTCGGCTCCGGCGGTATGATCGTGATGGACGACTCCACCTGTATGGTGGATCTCGCGCGCTTTTTCATTTCTTTCACCCAGGATGAGTCTTGCGGTAAATGCACGCCGTGCCGCGAGGGCACGCGACGGATGAACCAAATTCTGGAGACCATTTGCAGTGGAGAAGGAAGTCCGGAGGCCATAGACGATCTCGCCGATCTCGCTAGTTACGTCAAGGAGACCTCCTTATGCGGTTTGGGCGGCACCGCGCCCAATCCCGTTTTAACCACACTAAAGTATTTCCGTCAGGAATATGAAGCGCACGTTTTCAATCGGCAGTGTTCGAGTCAGACCTGTCCGCGTTTGGTCCCGGCCTCGTGCCAGCGAACTTGTCCGGCCGGCATAGACGTGCCGAGCTACGTCGCTCTGATCGCCGAAGGAGAATATCAGCAAGCGCTGGATCTAATACGAAAAGATAATCCGCTGCCGGCCATTTGCGGCTACGTATGCAACCATCCCTGCGAAAGCGCGTGCGAGCGCGCCCAGGTGGACCGCGCGGTGGCGATTAAGAACCTCAAACGCTTTGTGGCCGATTGGGAGATGAAAAATGCGCCGTCCCCACTGCCGAAAAAGGCCGACGGCTCACTGGCCAAGGTCGCGATCGTGGGTTCTGGACCTGCGGGGTTGACGGCGGCCTATTTCGCGGCCCTGGAAGGCTGCGCGGTCACGATTTATGAAGCCATGGACGAGCCTGGAGGCATGTTGATAGCGGGAATACCCGAGTACCGGCTGCCGCGCGACGTGATTCGCTATGAAATCGATCGGATAAAGAAACTCGGCGTGGAGATAAAAACGGGCGTTCGCGTGGGCAAGGACATCGAGCTGGAACAACTTCGAAGCGACGGATACCAAGCGGTCTATCTGGCGCTCGGAGCCTATCGAGAAATGAAGCTCGGGCTTCAGAACGAGGAAGAGGTGAAAGGAGTGGTCGGCTCGCTCGAATTCCTTTCGCGCTATAACCTCGGGCAGAAGCCGAGGCTCGAAGGCAGGGTCGTTGTTATCGGCGGCGGTAACGCGGCCATAGACTGTGCGCGAACGGCGCTTCGTAGCGGTCCGGAAGAAGTAACGATCGTCTACCGAAGGACGCGCGATGAAATGCCGGCTGATGCCGATGAGATCGCGCAAGCTCTGGCCGAAGGCGTCAAGCTTGAAATGCTCGCGTCACCCGTCAAGTTGGTCGCGAAAGCGGGCAAGCTCAGCGGAATCAAATGCATAAGGAACGAGCTGGGGGCGCCTGATGAAAGCGGTCGGCGCCGGCCGGTAGCAGTAGCCGGGTCGGAGTTCGAGATAAAGGCCGAGATATTGATCAGCGCGATCGGACAGTCTCCGAGGCTCGACGCGCTTGCCGGTGTCACGGGAGTGAAGAACGACTCCCGGGAGCGCGTGCGAATCGATCCCCGAACACAACAGACCGATGTCGATTGGATTTTCGCCGGCGGCGACGTGGTCACGGGGCCCGCCACGGTCATCGAGGCCGTTGCCGCGGGCAGAAGAGCCGCGAAAGCAATGGTGCGGATGTTGCAAAACCAAGAGTTGCGGGAACAGGCCCCGATCCCAATACCTAGAATGCAAGTCGCGATCGCAAAAGACATGAGCGACGATGCAATCGCCGCGCTCACCCGCCCCGAGATGCCGACCTCGGACGCGACAAAGCGCAAGGCGAACTTTGATCTTGTAGAGCTAGGCTTCGACGAGGAGATGGCGAGGAAGGAGGCGCATCGCTGCCTGCGGTGCGACGTCAATCGATAGGTGCAAATACAGCCGAGAAGGAAGGACTGATAGTGCCCACCATCACGATAAATAATAAAGCAATTCAATTCGAGGAGGGCAAGACCATCCTCGAAGTCGCGCGAAGCGAGAAGATAGACATTCCTACCCTTTGTCACAACGATGCGCTGGAACCCTACGGCGGCTGCCGGCTTTGCATCGTGGAAATCATGGCGGGAGGTCCGCGCGGACTGAAGACCTCGTGCACGCTCAAAGCAACCGACGGGCTGGTGGTTGAGACCGACAACGAACGGGTACGCAAGTCGCGTCGCATGACGCTTGAGTTATTGCTGGCGCGCTGTCCGAACGTCCCGATCATACAAACGCTCGCGCGCGCGCACGGGGTTTCGAGCTCGCGTTTTAGCTTAGACAACGAAGACTGTATCCTCTGCGGCCAGTGTGTTCGCGTGTGTAAGGAACGCATGGGCGTCGCGGCCATCGGCATTTTTAACCGGGGAGCGAAGAAGTACGTCGCAACGCCCTATCAGCAGCTATCCGAGGTCTGCCGCAGTTGCGGCGCCTGCGCCTCGGTATGCCCCACCGGTTGTATCGACTTTACCACGTTTAGCGAGAAGACCCCGGTCCCCCTGCTTTCGGAGTGGAACGTGGGCACACGTCGGCGTAAAGCCATCTCCATCGCCTTTGAGCAGGCGGTGCCGAAAACGCCCGTTATCGACAAGAACGCTTGCGTGCACCTCAACACGGGTGCTTGCGGCATCTGCGCCGATAGCTGCGTCGCCAAAGCGATCAACTTCGATCAGCAGGATGAAATCGAAAGCGTTAAGGTCGGCGCGATCATCCTGGCGACCGGATTCGACCCCATGGACCCGACACCGCTCAAGGAATACGGTTACGGCGTCTATCCGAACGTATTCACCAATCTCGAATTCGAGCGGCTCAGCAACGCCACCGGGCCGACCGGCGGGAAGCTGCTGATGCGGGATGCGGACGACCGGCTTAAGTTCACTAGACCCCCTGAAAGCGTGGCGATTTTGCACTGCATCGGAAGCCGCGATCTAAATTATCACGAGTATTGCAGCCGGACATGCTGTATGTACGCGCTGAAGTACGCGCATCTGCTCAAGGACAAGGTCGGCCATCAGGTACAGGTGTACAACTTCTATATCGATATGCGCTGCTTCGGCAAGGGCTACGAAGAGTTCTATCGGCGTATCCAGAGCGAAGGCGTGCGTATGATCCGGGGTAAGGCCGTACGGGTCACCGACCGCGCGCAGAGCGAGGAAGAGCAGGGTAAACTGGTCGTCATCGCGGAAGATACGCTCAGTCAATCGCTGCTGCGCGTTCCGGTCGAGATGGTGGTTTTATGTACCGCCATGGAACCGAGAAAGGACGCGGTAGATATCGCGCGCACCTTCGGCATCAGTATCGGCAGCGACGGTTTCTTTCTCGAGGAGCACCCCAAGCTCGAGCCGGTCTCGACCGCGACCGCGGGCGTATTTCTGGCGGGCGCCTGCCAGGGTCCCAAAGATATCCCCGATGCCGTGGCTCAGTCCAAGGCCGCCGCGAGTATGGCCCAGGCGTTGATTTCTCTAGGAGAGGTCGAGGTGCACCCGATGGTCTCTCATATCGATCCGGATATTTGCATCGGCTGCCGGGTTTGTATCGGTCTGTGCGCCTACGGAGCTATTGAGTTCGACACGCGACGCGGGATTTCTGTTGTCAATGATGCGGTATGCAAGGGCTGTGGAAGTTGCGCCGGGTATTGCCCGAGCGGAGCGGCTAAGATTGGACATTTTACCGATAAGCAGATCTTCGCCGAGGTTGAAGGTCTACTTGCTACAGGGAGCTGAGAATGGACGAAAACGCTTACGAACCAACGATCATCGCGTTTCTATGCAATTGGTGCACCTTTACAGCCGCCGATCTGGCCGGCACCTCGCGACTGACCTATCCCTCCAACGTTAAAATCGTGCGTATGATGTGCAGCGGCATGGTCGATCCGAAGTACGTGTTGAAGTCATTTCTGGAGGGCGCGGACGGCGTGCTCATCGGGGGCTGCTGGCCGGGTGATTGCCACTACATCAACGGCAACATGAAGGCCAGGCGCCGGGTCGCGTTGTTACACGAAGTGCTCGAGCGATTCGGCGTCGAAAAAGAGCGGCTTTGGTTGCGCTGGGTCGCGGCGTCCGAAGGCAATATGTTCGCGGAGACCGTGAAGGAAATGACCGAACAACTCAAGAAGATGGGGCCGCCGTCGACCAAACAAAGGGCGATCGCGTAGCTAATAAGGCAGTCGTGAATAGAGAGATAAATTCATTGCATAAGTGAATCGAGGAGACCGATGAGCAAGTTCGCAACGGTGAAGACAAACAATGGGATTAATAGATCTATTGCCGAGCTTTTTCGCCAGATGCTGGAGAAGCAGGTCATCAAGGCGGTGTTGATTCCGGCTAAACAGCCGAGCAGCCAAATGGTGATGCAGACTTTGATCACGAATCCCAACGCGCTCGATACCATCGATCCATTCGCGCCGGTATCCGCGGTCAGCTCGGCCAAATCGGCGGCGGCATTGACCAATAGATCCTCGGGAGAACCGATCGCCGCGGTCATGCGCAACTGCGAGATCCGCGCCTTTATAGAGCTGGTAAAGCTGCACCAAGGTAGCACCGATGATCTCATAGTCATCGGGACCGACTGCCTCGGACGTTACGAAAACCGAGAGTTTCTAAAATTAGCCGGAGAACAGAAAGAGTTGACGACGGCGTTTCTGGCTCAGGCCGCCGGCGATAAACGCTACGAAAAAGTAGTCGGAGCGGAGATCACGACGGCCTGTAAAAGCTGCCTTTATCCGATTCCAAAACGCGCTGATGTCAATCTGTGCATCGTCGGCGCAAAACCTGGCGAGGCGATTTGGCTGGAGGCGCAGAGCGAAAAAGGCGAGGAGGCTCTCGGGGCGCTGGGGCTGGAGACCACGGACGAGGTGCCCGCCGGTCGACAAAAGGCCGTGGACAAACTGATCGCGGACAATAGCGCATTTCGCGAGAAAAATTTGGCGGCGTTTGCTAAAAAAACCGAAAACATCGATGGGCTTTCCGCGATTCTATCGAGCTGCATCAACTGCTACAACTGCCGGGTCGCTTGCCCCGTTTGTTACTGCCGCGAGTGCGTATTCGTAACCGATACCTTCCGTCACGACGGCGAGCAATATCTCAAATGGTCGGAGAAACGCGGGAAAATCAAGGTACCGACGGATACGGTATTCTACCATTTGACGCGCATGATTCATATGAGCACGCTGTGCGTGGGCTGCGGACAATGCTCGAGCGCGTGCCCCAACGACATCCCCTTATCGGAGTTATTCGCCACTGTCGCGGATCGAACGCAAAAGCGCTTCGAATATCTGCCGGGGCGCGACCTACAAGAAGGACAGCCGCTGGCGACGTTCCACACCGACGAGTTCAACGATGTAACCGGGCAGGTTAAGTAGACGAGGGTTTAACCATGGAGACTACCGAGCAAAAAACCACGGAGGAACAGCCGACGGAAGAACCGATAGATGATCCGACTATCGGAACGGTGTTGGTTGTAGGCGCGGGCATCGCTGGAATACGAGCGGCGCTCGATCTGGCGGAAACCGGATACCGGGTGGTATTGACCGATTCCTCCCCGGCCATCGGTGGGATCCTGTCTAAGCTCGACTATCAGTTTCCCAGTGACCATTGCGGGATGTGCAAGATGTTGCCCGTGGTCGGGCGAGAATACGCCTCGCAGTACTGTATGCGTAAGAGCTTGCTCCACGACAATATCAAGATTCTACCCTTCACCGAGGTGACGCGCGTGGACGGACAGCCCGGAGCGTTCGAGGTCGAGCTGGTAAAGCGCGCGAGGCACGTGGACACCGAGGTGTGCATCGGCACCGGTTATTGCGCTGATGTCTGTCCCGTGGAGGTCCCGGATGCATTCAATCAGGGGCTCACGAAGCGAAAAGCGGTGTTCCAACCCGTGCCGCATAATTTGCCCAATATGTATTTGATAGATATGCAGGCGTGCACCAGGTGCGGTGAATGCGTTAAGGTTTGTCCGGTAGACGCGATAAACCTGGAAGCGAGCGACGAAAGCCTCACGTTCACATTTGACTCGATCATCTTTGCCGTGGGGTGCGAGCTGTATAATCCCGCGAACACGATCGATCTCGGCGGCTACGGCATTTACCCGAACGTGGTTACCTCCCTGGAATTTGAAAGGATCTTAAGCGCTTCAGGCGGTTACGACGGAGAGGTGAGGCGACCTTCCGACGGCAAGCCGGTTTCGCGTATAGCCTGGCTTCAATGCGTGGGGTCGAGAAACCGTAAAGCCGGTCGCGACTATTGCTCTTCTATCTGTTGTATGTTTGCGCTAAAGGAAGCGGTGCTCGCGCACGAAAAAAGCTCCTCCCCGATCGAGACAACGATATTTTACATGGATATGCGAACTTTCGGTAAGGATTTCTACCGTTACCGCGAACGCGCGGAAGAGGAATACGGCGTCAAATTGGTCCGCTGTCGGGTTCACGACGTCGACGCCATGCCAGATGATTCCGTTATTGTTCGCTACTTGGATCCCAAGGACGGAAGCTGGCATCGCGAGACCTTTGACATCGTCGTTCTATCAACCGGTCAGGCGCCGCCCAAGGATAGAGAAAAGCTGGCGGAAATGCTCGGCATCGCGCCGTCTCAAATGGGCTTTTTCCCCACGCATGAGCTTGATAGGGTTAAAAGCGAGCGTGAGGGTGTATTCATGTGCGGGTCTCTTACCGGGCTTACCGATATCGGCGAGGCGATGACCAGCGGCAGCGCGGCCGCCTCGGAGGCGTCCAAGCTGATGCGCTCGATGGGAAAGCGTCACAAAGAAGAGATCGCGTTTCCACCGGAACGTCAGACGGCGCGGGAGCTACCCAAGGTAACGGTGATTCTTTGTCGCTGGAACGAGGGAAAAATGCCTCCGGGAGTCGACATCGAAAAGATCAAGGAGCGCTTATCGCGGCGTTCGAGCGTCGGCGAGGTTCACGTGGTAGACACCGTTTGCCGCGGCCCGGGGTTCGAGCAGAGCAAGGCCATTCTCGAGCAGACCAAGGGCAATCGCGTCTTGTTCGGGGCGTGTCTTCCGTATGTCTACCGGCAGCGTCTGAAGCTGATAGCGCAAAAAGCCGGTTTCAATCCCGCGCTGGTCGAGGTCGAGGATATTCGCAGCGTGATCCAACGGCTTCGCAAGGAAGAGCCGTTCGACGCGCTTACACGACGGGTAGGACAGAACCTCGACGTGGCCGTGGAGCGGCTGAAAAATTCAGATGCGCTGCACGTCAAAAGCATTCCTATCTTACAACAAGCCTTGATCGTCGGTGCAGGAGTCGCTGGAATGCGTTCGGCTCTTTCGCTGGCTGAACGGGGCGTTCAAGTTCATTTACTAGAGAAAAGCGGTGACTTGGGAGGTCTCGTGGCCGCCAAGCTGCGATACACCCTGGACGGTCTAGACCCTGTAAAGCTGGTATCGGATATCAAACAGAGGGTTTGGGAAAACAAACGCATCACCACACACACGAACGCCGAGATTTTAAAGAGCAGCGGAAGCCTCGGCCGGTTCGAAACCGTGATTAGAAATGGGGACAACGAACAGTTGGTAATTCTGCACGGCGCCACCATTATCGCAACCGGCGGCCGGGACGCCAAGACCGATCAATACGCTTACGGTCAAAGCGATCAGATCGTAACCCAGTCGGAGCTAGAGCAAGGTGTATCCTCGGGAAAGCTCGATGCAAAGAAATTGAATAACGTGGTTATGATCCAATGCGTGGGCTCGCGCGAAAAAGGCGCGCACGAATACTGCAGCCGTATCTGCTGCGCGGCCGCGCTAAAAAACTCTTTTAGGATTCTATCGGATAATCCGGAGGCTCGAATCGTGGTTTTGTACCGCGACATGATGACCTATGGATTCTCGGAGCAATACTATACAAAGGCTCGAGGACAGGGCGTTATGTTTACGAATTTCGATCTGGATCGAAAGCCGAGCGTGGTCGTCGATAACGGCAAGCCCGTTGTGCGTTACTTCGATCCGGTCGTGCGCGAGGAGTTTGAAACCGAGCCCGATCTTCTCGTGTTGAGCACGGGTATTGAAGCGGACCCCTCGAACCGGGCATTGGCGGAGATTTTCGGCGTTGCGCTCACGCCGGACGGCTTTTTTCAGGAAGCCGATTCAAAGTGGCGACCGGTGGATTTCCTCAAGGAGGGGATTTTTGTAGCTGGTTCGGCCCATTCGCCGCAAAAGCTGTCGGAGGTCATCACGCAAGCTGAAGCGGCCGCGCAGAGAGCTTTCACCTATCTATCGCGTGGCTCCGTGACTACCGCGCGAATCGTTTCGACCGTACACGATGCGATTTGTTCGCGCTGCCAACTCTGCGTTGAGGTCTGTCCTTACGGCGCGCGCACGTACGAACCGATGGAAAAACGCATCGTCGTAGACGAGGCGGCTTGCCAGGGTTGTGGTCTGTGCGCCGCGGCCTGCCCTAACAGCGCTTCGGAGTTGCAAGGACTTCATGAAAAAAAGGCGATGGCGGCGATCGATGCTTATCTTCAAGAAATTTCACTATGATGAACCGTGGTTTTACGGCCGATAGACCATAACACTTGGGCTTAGATAGCTTTCATGTAGACAATATAAACCAGTACAACACCAAACAAAACAGGTAAAACTATGGAATGGGCAGTCGAATTCGTTTCAACCATGAATAAAGAAAACGCGAAGTTTATTCGCGAAACGCTGGACGCGAAAGCCCGGGCCGATACCGGACATCACACCGACGCGGCGCGCATTCTATGGGAGTTATTGGTACAGGTTCGTCATATCCGAGATCGGCATTGGGAGTGTATGACCATGGTACATATGGGTAAGGTCTATCGCTCGTTGCGTTGGCATATCGCGGTTCAACTTTTGGAGGATGCGATTGAGCTGGCAAAGGAGATCGGATTTGATACCGCGAAAATGATGGCGTTGGTCGAGCTGGGCGAGATAAAATGCCAGTGGGGTCAATTCGCCGAGTCTTTAGCGCTTTTTGAAGAGGCCTTTAAGTTGCTTCCGGAAGGGGACCTCGAGGCGCGCCGATCGGTGCTTTTAGACATGACCATTTCGTACGAAGGTCTGAACAACTTCAAGAAATGCGAAGAGCTGCTCAGCGAAGTTATCGAGATAGATAGACAAATTAAGTGTGAGGATATCCAGGAAGACCTGGATCATCTCGAGCGAATACGAACGGTCGAGTCCCCATGATTAGCGAGCGTCGGGCTGTAAAGAAACGAAGACTAAAAGAGCGATTCCGGCGGTGTGCGCGGGGTCGACAGATGGAGTGATATAAAGAGATAGACCTCGCGTTAACCCACGAGCCCCGGATTAGGGAGAACGATCATGATCAACCTCGCGGAACTCAAGCAAGACCTTTACAAAGAGGTAACCGAACACAATGACATCCGGTACTGCTTCAACTGCAGTACATGTATTTCCGGTTGCCCCGCGTCGGAGGCGAATCCGCCGCTGCTCATTCGTAACCTGGTTCGCAAGGTATTGCTCGGCCAGGAGGACGCGCTGCTCGATGATGATTCGCCGTGGGCCTGCGTCACCTGCTCCAAGTGCGAGGAGATGTGTCCCATGGGGGTGAAACCGTTCGAGCTGTGTCTGGCGATTCGGCGCTGGCAGTGCCGGAACGACGAGACGCGAATTCCCCAGTCGCTTCCGGAGCTGTTCGAACGCGGTTATACACAGCCGGTGGAGAAAGCGCAGGCGCTGCGCGCGTCGGTAGGCCTGGGAGAGCTATCCTTGGTGGTTCACGATCCGGAACTATTAAAGCGGTTTCAAGCCATGTTGAAGGAAACTAAAATCGTCAAAGAAAACAGTTACATGTTCAAGGAATAGAGAATGAAATACGGATTTTTTCCTGGATGCAACATGCCGGCGATCAGGCCGGATGTCGAAAAGGCGATTCGCTTGAGCATGCCCCGATTGGGCGTCGAGCTCGAGGAGATGGAAGGCTATGTCTGCTGTCCGGCGTACGGAACCTTTCACTCGTCGGACGAGGAAGCCACGCTGGCCGTGAGCGGCTGGAACCTGTCGATCGCCGAGCAGAAAGGGTTGGATGTGCTGGTCGAATGCGGCTCTTGCTATAGCTCGTTGAGGATGGGTAAAAGCCTGCTCGAGGACCACGAGCGGAAATCGCGCGTTGACGAGTTGCTGAAAAAGGCGGAGAAAAAATATGAGGGCAAGGCCACGGTACGGCATATGATCGAGGTGCTGTATCGAGACGTGGGGGTGGAAAAGATCAAGCAAGAAGTGAAAAGACCGCTCGAAGGCGTCAGTGCGGTCATTCAGTATCCGTGCCACACGGTCTATCCGAGCGATATCGTGGGATTCGACCCGAGAGGTGGCAAACCCTATATGCTGGGCGAGTTGGTCGAGGCCTTAGGGGCCAAGGTTGAGCATTTTAGCTGTGAGTATCAATGCTGCGGCGGCGCCGGAGGGTTTCATCGCAATAGCGCGATCGAGGCCGCGGCTTTCGCCAAAAGAAAGCTGGACGCTATCAAAGCGGAAACCGGGGCGAAGCTGATCGTCGTCTCGTGCATTACCTGTTTGATGTTTCTCGACAGCGTCCAAAAAGAGCTTAACAGCGGCGGCGGTTCCTATTCAATACCGGTCTTCGACTACAACCAGATTTTATCGCTTTGCATGGGCTTTCCCGCGGAGCAAGTCGCGGCTATCGCGACCACGCCGCGTGACGAAATCGTCAAACTGTTTTAGCCTCTAAATCTTAAGATAGATCCGAGCGCCGTCGAAGTCGTATTGGGACGATTATTCGCCGGAGCGTTCCAGCTCATTAAGGCAAGCTTTCGCGCTTGTCATACGTGTCGCGCCCGGTTGATGAGTTCCTGCAGAACCGCGACGGTATGCGCTCTCTATCTCACGGGTTAGACAATGACCGCAGAAGCCGATTGACCGATTCCTTGGCGTCGCCGATAAGTAAGATGACTCGCGGGTCTTTATAAAGCGGATTAGGTACACCCGAATAGCCGGGCTTTTCGTCTAGATTACAGATGATAACGTTCCTAGCCTCGTGCACCATCAATATCGGCATTCCCGAGATGGGCGTGCCCTCGATCTCGATAGCGGCGCTGTTGACGACGTCGCATGCCCCTACAACAAGCGCCAAATCCGTCGATTGAAACTGCGGATTGAAGCTTTCCATCTCGCGTAGGTGGTCATAATCCACCTCCGCTTCGGCGAGCAGCACATTCATATGTCCGGGCATTCGTCCGGCTACTGGATGGACAACGTAGCAAACGCTCTTTCCCATCGTCTCTAAAAGTTGACCCAATTTAGCCACATCAAACTGCGCCTGCGCCAGCGCCATTCCATAGCCGGGAACGATGACGACACTACGAGCATTTCGCACGGCCTCGACCGCTCTTGAAAAATAATCCTCTTTTACCGGCAACGCCGCGGCCGTAGCAACTTTTTCCGAAAGCGCTTCGGGTTCATCTTGCGCTCGCTTCGCTTTTACGGAGTCGACCCCGTTGGTTTTGGGGCGTATGCCGATTAAAACCTTGACCAAGCTTCGGTTCATAGCGTTACACATGGCGCGGGTAAGGATAGATCCCGAGGCCGCCACCGTTGCGCCGCAGGCGATAAGCAAACGATTCTGAATGATGATGCCGCAGAACGCTGCCGCCAGTCCGGCGGTTGCATTGAGGAAGGATATGAGCACGGGCATATCCGCGCCACCCACGCGTACTGAGAAGACTACGCCTAAAACGATTGAACAAAAAACCAAGGAGACGAGATAATAGATAAGCGGCGATCCCGTCGCGTTCCAAGATACGGTTCCGAGCGTGATAATAAGTAGAAGCGTTCCCAAGATAAGTCCATCGTGCAGCGGGAGGATCGTGGGCGTCTGCTTGATACGGTTTGCCAGCTTGCCGGAGGCTATCATACTTGCGCTAAAGGTAGCCGCGCCGATCACGACCCCTAAAAAGCCGGATATCCGACCGATAGACAGCACGGTAGCCGGGTAACGGTACAGCTCGACCGCGGAGACTATAAACGCTGCTACGCCACCCGCACCGTGTTGGAACGCTATCATGGCCGGGATTTGGATCATGGTGGCCCGCAGGGCCACGACCGAGCCGGCTAGAGAACCCAGCGCAAAGGCGGATACGATTATAGAGAGATCAAAATAAGAGTGTCGATAGAGTACCACAATGAGAGTGCATAGCAGAGCAACAGCCGCGGTGAGATTGCCGCGTAATGCTCCCTTGGGAGTCCGAAACTGCCAAAAACCAGCGATCAGTAAAACAATAATCGCCAGATCAGTCAGGATATTCAAACCGTCGGACATGCTCAGAGCCTGAGATGCGTAGCCTATAACCCGTTGGATCTATCCTTGAATAGCCTCAGCATCCGATCGGTAATCAAAAAGCCGCCGACTAGGTTAAAGGCCGCCAAGGCAATGGCCGCGGCGCCCAACACGGCATCCGCAAGCGTCGTTTCGCTCGCGAAAAGCAGCAGCGCGCCTACAACAGTGACGGCTGAAATCGCGTTAGTCATAGACATTAAGGGTGTATGCAAAAGCTGTGGCACTTTCCAAATCAGCACGTGTCCGATCGCAAAGGAGAAAACAAACACGCCGAGCATGAAGAATATATCGAGCATTGTATCTTCCTTCTGGCATCACGTCAGTTACTCGCCATAGCTTTCAAAGTACCGGCGTGAAGTATCTTTCCCTGGTGGGTAACCAAAGAACTTTTCACAATTTCATCGTCCCAGTCAGGTTCCCCGTTGATACCTTTTTTATACAAGTTTTCTATGTAGTTCGCCATGTTGTTCGCATAGAGCCAGCTCGCGTGAACCGGAACAGACCCGGGTATATTCACGGCGCCTATTATCATTACACCGTGCTTGACGACTTCACGTCCCGGTTCGGTGAGCGCACAGTTTCCGCCTTGGTCGATCGAGACGTCGACGACTACTGATCCAGGCTTCATGGTTCGGACCATTTGTTCGGTAATTAAAACCGGTGCGATTTCGCCCGGCACCAAGGCGCTGAGAATGACGGCGTCTGCTTCGGCTACCAACGGTTCAATAACCGCGCGTTCCTTATCCAACCACTCGGCCGGCAAGGCTTTCGCGTAATCGCCTTCGCCCACGGCGAACTCGGCGGGGACATCAAATCCCGCCACCTTTGCGCCTAAGCTGCCCGCTCCCTTACGGGCGTCCTCGCGGATATCAATAACCTTTATAATGCCGCCCAAACGTTTAGCCACGGCAATCGCCTGCAAACCCACAACGCCGGCACCGACCACGAGAAAATTCGCGGGCTTTATCGTGCCCAGGCTTGTGCTGACCAAGGGTATAAGCTTCGGCAAGTTGATCGCCGTGAGCAGAACAGAGCGATAACCGCTGATCATGCTCATGGAGGTGAGAGCGTCCATCTTTTGCGCACGCGAGATGCGCGGTATCCCGTCCATGGTGAAAGATGTCACGTAACGGTCTTTGAGCATCCTGATGACGTCGTGGTTGGCAGGCGCGGCAGGATGTAAAAAGGTTATGAGAACGCCGCCTTTCTTGAGCATCTCGACCTCGTGTTTGCCAACAGAATCGTTGAACCAAGGCTGTTTTACTTTCAATACGATGTTCGATTTCGCATAAATATCCTCTGTTTTATAGACGATGTGTGCTCCGCCCTTTTCATAGTCTTGATCCGAGCAGTAAACCCCCACACCCGCATCGGTTTCGACGTCGACATCAAAGCCCATTTTTACATATCTAGCGACGGTATCCGGTAATGCCGCTACTCGCTTTTCGCCCTTTAGAATTTCTTTTGGAACTCCAATTCTCATATCGACTCCTCGGGTGTTAGTTAGGCACCTAGGTATGATAAATTCTCAAGTATTTTGGCAACCATAGACTCTTTCAGCAAAGATGTAAAGAAAGCGTCATGAGAGGGACGCGGGAGGTGAAAAACAGAATAATGCAAGCCGCGGATTTCAAAAATTGTCTATCGACGGTGACGCAAGCCCTAAGCAACCAACCGCTTGAGAAAGTCAAAGAGGGTCGGGTTACTTAAGGAATCAGTGAAGCGTTATCAGTTGTAGTCGGCCTCTAAATAATCAGAAGCTGTGTTTCACAACCGAATTTAACGTCTATTGCTGCATTCATATCGTTTTGAACTGTTGTGCACGCGGCAGGACATAGAATAACCTTGCTGGGCGAATTAGGGTCATCATATCGCCATCCCTCATTGTCGTCGCAGGACTTGTCGTCAGGAATTTTCGGATACAGAACCGGTGCCTTCTGTGAACTGCTATATATTACATTGACCATGTCTCGATTAAACGTTTCTCCCGCCGGTGCTTCCGGAATCGTATATTCACAACTGACTTGTGCTCCGACGATAACAGCCTCCGCCAGTTTGTCGAGAAGGTCTGAGAACGGGTCCTGTCCCGAACCATTGCCAGCGTCATCGAGATTGCTCAGTAACCCTCCAGTCATTTCTATTAATTCCAGTGTTGTAACAGGCACACCGAATGCCAAGATGCAGGTCCCGATACCAATTCCGTCTTTACAAATCACGCCGTTAAATACCCAAGATTCCGGCGATAGCGGCGGATCCCAGGCAGGTGTAAACGTCGCGGACATACGTCCTTCGATGTGATCGATGACCTGCTGAGTGGTCTGTAAGGGTGGTCCATCTTCGGTCATGACAAATTGGGTCAGCGCGTTCGGACGTAGAAGGTGCTTGTAGGATTCGTAATTGTCGAGCAGAGTCGGTATTCCCATTGTCATTCCAAAAGGCAGATCCAAATGGAGAAAACCGGGCTCGAGGCTATCAGCCGCCGCGCCACCAGGGGTGGCCGCGGCACCGCATTGGCCGGAACCGAGTGGCGGCGGTACGCACAACCCGGTATTAGAACCCAAGAAAGGTTCGGCACCGGCCAACAGAATAATATGCGCATCAATGCCGGCGTCTATGACGCGTTGTGAGAAATCGTTGAGTGCTTGCTGAATTGCCGGAAACGAGGCGTTCATACTGCCGGACGTGTCGATTGCCCAGATAACGTCGGTGGGAAGGAATTCGACTTCTGCCCGCGCGCTTACACCAGCGCATTCATCCGTGATAAGGACGTTATCGTCCTGAACCGATACTCCCGTTCCGCCCGAACTTACCGCGACCGGATCAGAAGGTCCGCCCGCAGTCACCTCGGGTTGCAGAGCGGAAGTGCTATCCTCGTTGGCTATAGGCGTATTGTCTTCGTTCGACCTCTCTTGGGGACTCGAGCCTCCTACCGCACACCCAACGAGAGTCATTATTATCGACGACTTGATGAGACAATCGTGCTTTATAGTCATAATTAGCGGTCAAGTTAAAGTTATAGTGGTTAATAAACGCATATGATATTGATATCTAGTAATCGGGCGCGGCGAACCGAACGGGTTGAATACATTATGACTTCGCGCTGTTATCGGACTATCTGCGGTAAGCTCGTGCTCGAACGCCTTTGCAGGTAGTCCTTCGTCATTCGGTTATCGCGGCTAATATCGATACCCATCGTTGTTCTATTGATGCTTTTTCGCCAATACTTTACTGTCCTCGTCGACGAAATCCGTCTCCACAGAACACATTTTTTTAGCAAAACCCAGTTTTGCGAGCTATTGATTCTGTTTTCAAAATCTCGATGCTGTTTTTACTGATTATTCACAGAGCTGCCGCGTTTGTGAACATTGTGGATCGCGTCTCCTTTTTCGCCCGTACCGCCGGTTGTTACGACGGTGTTTCCCATTCCACCGGTACTGTTTCCAACTGTTTGGGCGATACCGCCCGAACCTGCCAAGGCTTCCCCGGCACTCGCGTCGTTGATTGGCTAACCGTTCAGGGGCATACCGCGGTTTGGCTACGGCGGCGGCCGATTCATCCCGTAAAACCCGCTTTCGTCCTCGGGCTACCGATCTGACCTTTCTATCTTCGCGAATTCATTTACGTTTCAACCCGTTCGCCGCTTGAGAAGACAACTTCTTTGCCGAAACCGCGAGTTTTCTATATGATTTAGGGATGTCTCGATTTCTAGCTTTCGCGATAGGTTCGATCGTGATGTTCTCGCTGACAGGCGAGGCTCAAACCGATTCCCTTATCAAGCTAAACGGAGCAAAGCACGCGCCGGGATCGTACCAAGGCGTATTACCCGGGAGCGGTAATCCTCCTGCCGTAAACGTCGCGCCCGGAACGATTCCGATACGCGCAACCTGGCTTGGCTTTCAACCGCTCGCCGACGGCGGTTCTCGGTTTTTCGTACAACTCACTTCGAAAATCGAAATCGAAATCGGAGCCGGCGGTTCAGAGCGGTTTATTGTGATTTTGAAGAATGTACGCGTCGCGGGTCGCAACAACCGCAGGCCGCTGGAGACAAAGCTATTTAATACTCCCGTTACAAAGGCCTTTCTCCGTCACAAAAAGAGAGACACCGAGTTGGTCTTCGAGCTCAGGTCGGCTTCGGTACCCATAATCACGAACCAAGCCGGAGCCGAGGGGTATCATTTTGTTCTTTTCGATTTTCCCTCGGGAGATTTCCTTTCGGAACAGACGCCTCCACCGGTTTAGGTTTACCTTAACGTTGCAAAAAATCCGTCGGCGTAAAGCGCTTCGCTCGCGAAAAACAGCGCGAACTAATCGCAAACTAACTGATATTATTTGAGTTTTTCGTCCATCCTATTGTTGTATGCGACGGGCCTTGGGATGATCTACGTCTTCATCTTTACGTTTTGTAGCAATTTCTTCTACCTACTCTCCGTCGATAAGCACTACGCATCTGATCACTCTATGCCTGTGAATTCAGAAGTGACCGACCTTCTTCCCCCCGTAGGATTGACAAACGGCATATATGAAATACAACGTTACCTCTTTTTTTTCTAACCTGAATCCTCTTCACAGAAAGGAAAAGCGAAGATGAAAGTCGACGATATAAAGAACATCTGCGTGGTCGGCGCGGGCAACATGGGTCACCAGATATCGACACTGGCCGCGATTCTTGGCTATAAGACGACATGTACCGATATAATCGACGAGGTTTTGAAAAAGGCCGAAACATTTGTCAATAAATACCTGCCCGGGAGAGTAGAAAAGGGGAAACTGACCAAAGAGCAGGCCGACCGGGCTCGGCAAAATATTAGATTTACAAAGGATCTGAAAGATGCGGCAAAAGACGCTGATTTTGTCATTGAGGCCGTGCTCGAGGTAGTGGATATCAAGCGTAAATTATTCGCCGATTTAGACAAGATGGCTCCTTCTCATGCCATACTCGCTACAAATAGCAGCGCTATTGTGAGCTCGTTGATAGCGGATGCCACCAAGCGACCGGAAAAGGTCATCAATATGCACTTCTTCAACCCGGCCCTTGTCATGAAACTGGTAGAAGTCGTGAAGGGGCCGCACGTCTCAGACGAGACCGCGGAGATAACCTACCAGCTCGCCGAACGGTTGGATAAAGTTCCCGTCCGGATCCACAAAGAGGTGGACGGATTTCTATTGAATCGCATCTTTAAAGCGATCGCACGGGAAGCCCATTGGCTTCTGGAGATGGGAATCGCCTCTTATGAAGACATCGACAAAGCCTGTGTATACGGAGCTGGGCATCCCATGGGTCCATTCCGTTTGAATGATCTAACAGGAATAGATCTCTCCTACACTATGTCCATGGAAGAGTTCAAAAAGACCGGCGACCGTTCTGCGCTTCCCATACCGAGTTTAGTCGAGCGTTATTTCAGAGGGGAATACGGCGAAAAGACCGGCAAGGGTTGGTACGACTACTCCGATAAGAAATGAGTCTCCGTCTCTTATCGGCTTATCTGAATCGACCGATATACTATGAGAAATAAGACTGATATCTCAACCCGGTCTCAGATGGTGGAATTCCCCTAAAGAGGGATGCGAGCAGATTCTACCTTAACGTTGCAAAAACTCCGTCGCCGTAAAGCGCTTCGCTCGCGAAAAACAGCGCGAGCTAAGGGCGTGCTCACTTTTTTTTGGACCTCACTTAGAGTGCACTCAGTTGCGGCCCCCAAAAAAAGCTCCGCGCGCCCTTATTTCATCGCTTTTTTCGCGTTTCCGCTCGATGTTTTTTTAACGTTAAGGTGCAGCCGGTATTGCGCGATGAATTGGCCGCCGTCGCGGCAAAACAGCAGTACGCCCCGCGAACGGATACGTTTTTTTGACACTTTTTCGTAAACGATGCGTAAACCCCAAACTTTACGCTTACTACACTATAAGATTGTCGTAAATTATTCTAAACGTTCAGCGAAGTAAGGTGTTGTTCAATGGTCAGTTCAAAAGCGCGTGCATATTTTGATACTCCAAATTTTAGTTTGCGTCACGAAAGTCGTTGTTCCGTCGTTTTTGCAGGCTTTATCATCTCGGTCTTTGGGTTCGCCCCGAGTTGCGATCCGTCTGACCGCGAACAAGCCGAGGCTTTGGGAGACAATCTAAAACAGGCATTGGATTACGCTGGCGCCGACGCGAGTTTTGCCGAATCGCGCGGTGCGCAATCGGTCGATGTTGCCGGGCAAAACCCAAGCGTTCGGGGGGCAAACCAGTGGACGGCCGATTCGCCTGTAAACCCGAGCGCTCCCGCGGGGCCGGCGAGGATGGACCTTGCTGGTACTGACGAGCCGGCGCGAGGACTTAAGCCGGTTTCGCGGGACGAATCGGCCGCCGTCGTAACCAAACAGCAGTACCCCTCTGAGCGGTTGCGGCAAGACGAACGCTATCTGATTGCGCAACTCGACTCGGCTCCTTCTGAAAGCATTCGGGCGGATATGGCAGCGGCGGGCTTGCAGCCGATTGCTCATCTACCCGGTAGGCGGCTGCTACTCGAAAGAATCGCGACCGACGCCGCAGATGGGGCCGTCCCGCTTGAAAAACGAGCGGATGATCTTTTTAAACACGCTCTTAGACCCTATGCGGCCGCGGAGCGAGTGAGCGGTGATTTTCGTCCTGCCGTACTCGCTCAAGCGCTGATGGATATACCGATTCTAATTCACGTAATGCCGCGCCGGGGTGGTAGCTCTATACGCGAGATACTTTCGAAATACCATCTACCCGCGCTCGGGCAAGGTCGTGTCGACGATTGGACGCGAGTCAGCACCGTAGTCCCTAAAGACAAAGCCTCGCGCGTGATCGATGAGATCGGTTCACTACCTGAAGTATTTTTTATTGAACGGATACACCGAGTCGGCTTTTTCAACGATAAAAGCGCGGGTACCATTCAATCCGGCTTACAAGGCTCCCAAGCGGAGCTAACACCGATATGGCAACAGGGCATCCGCGGGCAAGGTCAGATCATCGGAATGATCGACACGGGCGTCGATGTGGACGGGTGTTGGTTTATGGATACAACGAGTACAAAATTACCGGTGACCAACACCTGGTCGAGTGGCGCGGGTTACGCCACGAGTGTTGATCCGTCGCATCGCAAAATCATCGCTTACGATTTTCTTTATTCCTGTGACCAGTTTCCGAGTAACCGGGATTGTGAAACGCCGACTAACCCTGCTGATTGGGATAACCAAGGCCACGGAACCCATTGCGCCGGGAGCATAATAGGCAATAGCGCGGCAACGGGAAGCAACGGTATGGCGCCCGAGGCCAAGATGGTGGTTCAAGACGCCGGGTATGCCATCAATCCTTGTGCTGACTTGCCGGGGATCGGCTGTCCGGTGGTCGATCTTTATCCGATTTTTGAGCAAGCTTATCTGCAAGGGGCTCGGATACACAGCAATTCATACGGCGACAACGAAGACGCTCCAACGCCCATCCCATCAAACTACTCGGCGCGTTCTCAGGATGTGGACCGTTTCATGTGGGACCACAAGGACATGTTGCTTATTTTTGCCGCGGGCAACAGCGGCACGGGAAACGTCGATTTTTCGGTGTGTTCGCCTTCGACTAACAAAAACGGTTTATCCATCGGGTCGGTGCGTAACATCGCCTCGACCGGCGACGATAATATCTCTTCTTTTTCCTCTCGCGGTTGGACCGCCGACGGCCGAATCAAGCCGGATCTATTGACCCCGGGATGTACGGTTTCCGCCGGTAACGACGGTAATGTATCGAGCAATAATTGCAGAACGGACCAGGGTTGTGGGACGTCGTACGCTTGTCCAATCGCCGCGGGGGCGGCAGCGCTGGCGCGGCAGTATTTTACAGAAGGGTTCTATCCCTCGGGCGCTAAGAACGCGTCTGATGCTCTCGTCCCGTCGGGCGCGTTGCTCAAGGCTATGCTGATCAACAGCGCGGTTCCCGTTACCGGTAGAGATAACGCGGGCCAAACCATCTCTCCTATTCCTTCCAATGAACAGGGTTGGGGGCGTATTCAACTCGACCGGACGCTCTTCTTCCGGGGAGCAATGCGAAAACTCTACATCGACGACCATAAGGCCGGCTTTATGCAGGAAGGCAATTCCGCCAATGACTATACGATAAGCGGGGTCAGCTCGTCTGAACCGATCAAGATTACCTTGGTGTGGACGGACTACCCGGGCACCGTCGATTCAGCACCGAGCTCACTGGAGGTCGGCGACCCGACCACCTTCAATCCGGCTCAACTAGTTAATGACCTCGACTTGGTCGTCAATAGCGGCGTGGACACCTACTACGGCAACGTTTTTTCGGACGGCGTATCCGTCAAAGAAGGGCAAGCCGACCGCCGAAATACGGTTGAGCAAGTATTGCTAGAGAGCCCCGTCGCGGGCGAGCTGACTATACGTGTTGTCGCCACCCATATCGCTCAACCCGGCCAAGATTACGCGTTGGTGGTTAGCGGAATTTGGGAAAATGCGGGCCCAACAGTCGAAACAATGGATGCGGGTATGCCCGATTCCGGTCAGAGCGATTCAGGTCAAGGCGCAGCCGGCGCCGCAGGTGGGTTGGCTGAAGCAGGTGTTATCGACGGCGCGGTAACCGGCGCCGGGGGAGCCTCAGGGTCCGTGGGTGAAGCAGGGTCGCAGCCGGAGGGGAATGATTCCGTCGCGGGCTCCAGCTCGCCGTCGACAGGCGCCGAGCCAATCGCGGGCTCGGCGTCGATGCCCGTCGAAACGAACCCGGATCTCGGCGGTATTTCGTCAAGCACAACCGACTCAACGCAATGCGGCTGTCACATCGCCGATCGCCGCGCACCTGGACTCAATTGGTTGCTTGTATTGGCGGTCGTCGTTTCTATCGTACGTATCCGCGCAAGGCGCACGAGGAACTCGTCATAATAGCAGGACCTCAGTTGTTTACGCGAGCGAAAGCGGTTCACGCCGACGGATTTTTTGCAACGTTAAGGTTATCTCGCTCGTTCCTTTTCGACTTGCTTACGGACGTCTTGAGCGCTCTGAATGAGGGTCGGATCTGATACTTGAATCGCCAACGCTTCGGCGCGATCGAGATCCCCAACTCTCAAATGGGCATAGGCTAAGCGATAACGATTTGTATCATTCATAATACCGGCATCTTGCATCCTTTGAGTCAGAGCGGTTGCGCGATCGAACGCTTCGCTTCCGAGGTAAATCGCAAGCCGCTGGGATAGTTGCTTTTTAGTATCTGTTACGAAGGCGTTCATTCGAATCGCTTCGCGAAATCGCCCCGCAAGTCGATAGGTTTCGGCAGCCGCAAATTGATAATCACCGCTCATTGCAGTCGATCGCGAAAAGAGTTTCGCCGCCGCGAATGTCTGTCCGCTTTCCGCATACGCAAGAGCCAAGCGCCCGACGATCTCTGCATCCTGTCTGAATCGCACGCTGGCGTCTTCCAGGATTTCCGCCGCCTCCCGTGGCCTTCCGGCTCTACGCAACGCCTCGGACAAAATGACGTAACCATCGCGATCATCTGATCTATTCGATAGGTACTCTCGACCTTTTTTCAACGCCATCGCATAGAGACCGGCATTCACCAATAATAGGGCTTGCTCGCGAATGATTTCTCTATCTAGAGGAAATCGCTTTTCGGCTTCCGAAAGCGTTTTATAAGCTTTTTCAATATATCCTACTCGTTCCTGCGCCCGCGCTTTCAATTTGAAATAAGACGCGATTTTGCTTCCTATGGCTTTGCCTTTGTCAAGCGAACGCAACGATTCCCGATATCGCTGCATTTGAAAATAGGCTTGTCCTAAATACAACCATACCGCCGTCTGGTTGGGTTGCTGCCGAAGAACGCGTTTGAAATGTTCGATAGCTTTTTCCGGTTGGTCTCTCTTCATCCACAATATGCCGCGATAGCTTTCGAACCGCGCCCCATCCCCTTCTAGCCTAAGAAGCTTCTCCGCCTGGTCCAATTTGCCGGTATCGATGAGCGTTTGTATTTTCGACAAACGGTTATCCGAAGGCGACCGACCGTCGTTCGGTGCGTCTGAAGCGGCTTTATTTTCGCGCTTGTCTTCGGCTGAAACAAGCGAGGTAAAAGAAAAAACACAAAGGGCTATTATTATGAAAACGCGCATCTCAATCCTGAAGTTTAAAGACGATTTTCTGCCGGCAGTACACGGCCACGGCTCGCCCCTTGAATCGAGCCGGAGAGAATCGATATCGACGCGCTGCTTTTTGAGCCGCGTTTTCGAATACGCCGACCGGCTCGGATTCTGTTACCCACACCGATTCGACCCTTCCGGAGGAAGATACATATAACTTAAGTAACACAAACCCCTCGATGCCCTGATTCTCCGCCGCGAAGGGATAATCCGGCGCAACTTTCCGGATCACCTTCGGTGGTTCATCCACTTGCTCTTCTTCGAATATCAGGTCCGTGCCGAAACCCTGTTCTTGTCCGACGAGGTCACTCAGCAAGTCGATGTCGCTGATGTTCGGCATCACCGCCTCTGAAGAGATGCTGGAGGGCAGGTCCGGAATGGACAAAGGCACCGCCCGAGGTCGTACTTTTGGTCTTTGAGATCGCACACGGCGCTCGGGTTTCTTTTTGGGCGGCTCTTGTAGGTAAATGGTTTCAGGTGCCGCCTTGGCTCGATTTATCGGAACTTTAACATATCTATTAAGTTGGATGACCAGCAACAGTCCGGCGCCGTTGACCACGAGAGCTATAAAAAACGCAAGCGTGAATCTATAAAAGCCGCGCCTTTTCATATCTCCTGCTCCACGGCAACGCCGACATCCTGGGCTCCGGCGAGGCGGCACTGGTCGACGACGTCCACCAAAAGCCCGGTTTCGACCCGCCGATCGGCGATCACCAAAACGGTCTTGATCCTCTGGCGCGAGATGATCTCACGCATCTTGGCTTGAAGCATCCACGGTTTTATCGGTCGCGCGTCCACGAAAATCTCGCCGCGTCGACCGACGGATACCCGCACTGATCGATTATCGGCCTGTTGGGCCGTTTTGGCTCCAGGCCGCTCGATCTCGAGTTTGGCATCTCGAATAAAAGTCGTGGTAACCATAAAGAAAATAAGAAGAATAAAGACGATGTCGATCAGCGGAGCGATGTCGATTTCGCTCTGTTGCCGGCGCTGCTTGCTGACCTGAATAATACTCATGTCGCCTCCCTCGTGGCGCTCGCAACGAAATGCGTGAGATGCTCCCGCAACCGGTACGCCTCGTTCCTGAGAGCCTCTCCCTTGCGGTCCAAAAGCCTGCCGACGATGACACCGGGAATCGCTACCAGAAGCCCTATCTGGGTACTGATGAGGGCTTCGGCAACGCCGTCGGCAACGCCGCCGCTTAAAGCGAAAAGTTCCATCGCCGTAAGTGAATGGAACGTCTCGATCATGCCGCTGACCGTACCCAAAAGGCCCAAAAGCGGCGCGGCGCCGCACATGCTTCGAATCGGTTTGCGATACCGATAGACGTCTTGTTCGATTTGCATGACCAACAGATCGAGCCTTTCTCGGCTCTGCGCGCCGTATGTCCTTACTTCGCTGATGCCTTTACATATAAATTCGTCAAGCAGGCCTATCGATCGATACGCCTGTTGAGAACGTTCGAACATTTGACTCGTCTTGGCCGTCGGGTCACCGGAAAAACCGCGCCTCAGCAACTGCAGTCGCAAGCCGATAAGCGTCCACAATGAAACGCCGATAATCATCAGCGCGGGCGTGACGATGCCGCCCATTTCCAGATATTTGCATAACTGCTCAAACACGACAGCCCTCCAGAGAATCGGATATCGGCGCTTGTGCAGGGGGACCGGATGCCGTTTCTGAAACGTCGCCCTTTTTGTTACGATGCCCTAAAAACGGGCATTCTTGTTCGCCGTTTATTGCGCCTCTACAGGTTCCGTTCTTTAAACGTTCGCAATGCTCGCAGTGCATCTCGTTGAGCAGTTTGAGCGCGTTGATCTCCATGTTGGACAACACGTGGTCAACCCGGGCGGAAAGCAGCGCGTGCGCGAGCAAGGTCGGTATCGCGACCATAAGTCCGAACTGCGTGGTCAGCAGAGCTTCGGAAATACCAGCCGAAAGCAATCCGGGATTTCCGGTTCCGTGCTCGGTGATCACGTGAAAGGTGCCGATCATACCGGTGACCGTACCCAACAGTCCCAAAAGCGGCGCGACTACGGCGATTACGTTTAAGGCTGGCAAAAACCGCTCTAAGGTCGGCCGTTCCGCCAGTATCGATTCATTGGTCAACTCCTCTAAATTCGATCGCGGCTGTTCGCGGTTTCGCAATATGGTCGACAATACGCGAGCTAACGCGCCCGGGTTTTTTTTGCAGGCTTCAGCCGCGCGGTTCCAATGACCCAGTGATATCCGCTCCCTCACCGTATTCATGAGGCGGTCTGCGTTGGTATGCACCCGGCTCAACACCGCGAAACGTTCCAGCACAATCAATAGCGCGATCACCGCCAACACGAGTATCGGCCACATCACAAAGCCACCCGCGAGAAAGGTTTCTACGAGCGTGCGGTCAGCTCGCGCGGCCTGTTTGCCCCGTTCCAGCGGGTCGAAGATATACATTCCGACCAAAGAGGGTTTATTGCCTTTATACAATTCCAACGCTTTTGATAAAGAATCCGCATTCAATACCTTGAGTGAACCCGAACCCACCGGCGCCAACGCCCCTCCGTTCTTCGGATCCAGGCTTAGCGCGGCCACCTGAGACAACCACAGAATTTCGGCGTTTCGCTCCGATCCATCCGCGGCGAAATAGGTTCCGTTTTCTATCCGCAACCGGCCAATCCGCTCGACCAGCGCGCACCCTTTTTCAAAGACCTCCCCAACGGCGACCACAAGATCTTCCTGTTGCTGTTGCAGCGCGATCCCGTTTCGATTCAAAGTCGCAATTGCCTGACTTAAGGTGTTGTCGATCAGAGTTTGTCGGTCGCTACTCACTTGAACGCGTTCTTCCATCGCGCCGATCGATTCCTGCAGCGCGTCGTTCTCCAACTGAAGCGAGGTTAGCGTTTCCGTGAGGGTCACAACTTCGGTACGAAGCGCGCCGATCTCCTCTTGATTCCGCGCCTCGAAACCCTTGATTTGCGAAAGCAATTGTTGCTTTTCGATCCGTATCAATTGAATCTCTTGTTGGTACGCGCGCTCCAACGTATCCTGCGCCCGGGCGCCGGACGCCGACGTCAATAGTAATACTTCTACTAAAACATAAATCGGACGGCGACTAATCTTCATCGGTTACCTCCTTCTGAAGGAGCGCGGGTAATGGCAGTTGAAAATACCCCTTACGAATTTGCTTTCGGAGCGCTTCGAATAGACGTTCGACCGCCTCTACCCGCCGCTCATCGGAAAGAATCTCAAAAGTGTGTTGACCGTCCTCATTCGATACTGCCCAGCCGTATTTATCATCCTCGGTTTTGAAGTACAACACACCCATACCGAGATGGACCACCTCGACGAGCAGTCGTTTTCCTCGAACCTCGACGACCTGGCGTTGTAGACCGCTTTCCGCGGTCAGCTTCAGCTCGTCCTCCAGAAGCTGCCACAAACGCGAAAGCGCGACTTCTGGATCCGGCATCGGCCCTTTAAGGTCGTCAACGATTTCGTCCACCGCGTCAAGGCGTTGTTTACGTTTTAAAGGCAAACTCGTGCGTATCAGAACCCGCAGCCGCTCGGCCGCATCCAAGGCGGGTTGCATAAGTTGAGCTGACCACGAATCGGACTTGCGCTGTTCGGCGAGTTGTTTGGCCCGAAGACGTCGAAGCGTCTTTTGCCTCACCCTCTCTTTACTGAGCATGATCTCCAAATCCCCTTTTTGCGTCAGTAAAGATACCCGTTCCGCTTGCGTCTCGGAGCGAATCCGTTCGAGTCGGGATTCCAGCTCATCCACCGCCGTCCTGAGATTCGTCAATTGTTTTCCGTATTCCACCGGACTTGCCGTGGTCGAAACGGTGAAACATAAAACAATAGTTACTATCAGAGCGATCGTATACAATTTATTCATCGATAGTACCTCCAAAACAGCAGCCGAGATATCAACCGATATTCAATCCTCGTCCGCTATGTTTTATAGTATCTATTTCGATATTCATCCAAACTCGGCGAGTGGCATTTCCTTCACTACAAGAAAAATGAAAGGTATTTCAAGCGATGTCCTTCTCTCCGAACTCCTAAATGGCATCTTCAAAAGTAAGCGCTCATATCGAACCGAGCGAATAGGTACGCCAATGGTTTTAACCTTTTTTCGTTTCACAATCCCTTAGGTAACCGGCACAAACTATCGTTTGATACGGGACACCTTTGGTTCCAAGCAGCGCCCTGCGTTGATTTGGTCTCTCGGGGCATATCTCCAGAGGTTAACGACAATTTGTATCCCACCATACCGACAACTCTACCGCTCGATAGGAAATTCGTTACCGTCGAATGGTTTGTGTTTTATAACCCTTGTCGGATCTATTGACAACAACTTTGGTTATGCTATTTCCGGTGCGTTACCGGTTGGACCTCGCACAACAAGGCCATTTTGTTGGGGGGTCCTGAAAAGGGAACCCGGTGAGAATCCGGGACTGCCCCGCAGCGGTAAATGGGAACAAAAACCGCTTGCTGCTTAGAGCGTGTTGAATAAGGTCCGACCGAGTATTTCGGAGCGCGACGGTCCAAGAAGCAAGGAGCCGCGACGAAGGACTAGAGCACCGATCGGTTTGAAAACGCCATGATTTCGCGGTCCATAAAGGTCACCTATGGTTTCGAACCTCCTCGAAATAGCGCTGCTATTCCTTCGTCGGTTCGAAATCCATATCTGACCTTTCTATCC